>WSZX01000018.1 GCA_013139935.1 Ardenticatenales bacterium | reverse complement strand
GTCCTGATAGTGGCTTGTCTACTCTTTCCTATGTTCCTTGGGCGCCTCACGTCCTGGCTACCTTGCATGGTGGGCGATTCTCTTTTCATCCCGGGGTCAGGCCGGCACGTCGTTTTCGGGCTCCAGTTCCGATATCCACCTGGCACTGGCGCCACCGGCTAGTATGTGTGTGCCGGGACAGCCTCGTCGCATCGTCTTTGCGCGTAAGGCTACGCACCGGCCGTCCTGGCCCGTCCGCAAGGCCAGAGGCTCTGCGGACTATCCAAGATCACACCAAGGATGAGGATTCGGATGATCTCAACGGCAAAGATCGTCCCCCCCACGGCATGCTGGGCCAATCCACGCCCCAGAACGACAGTTGGTGGAACAAGGGTCCGTATTCCTCTTTTCCATCTCCACGGAAGGAGACGGCCGCACCGAGGACAGGGATCACGAAAGCGAAAACCTGGCTCCCATCTCGCCTTATCGTCAGCGCTGCCCGGGACACGTGTGCAGACAGGTGCGACTTGGAGAACGTGGCGACGTCTATCGCCCGGCTACCGATAATCGTCGCGCGGTGGGCTAAAGGCGTCCACAACCACCGATGACTCTATTGCAACCGCGCTGTGCGGTATGTTCGAGGGTGCGCGGTAACTGTCGCCCGGCCCCAACTCTGAGGTCTCACCATTGATGACCATGCGCAGCCGGCCGGAAACCACATAACCCACCTGTTCGTGTGGATGACTGTGATTCGGAACCTCAACCCCCGTGTCGAGAGTGAACTCGCAGATCATCATCGATTCGCCAACAGCCAGTGTACGGCGAATGAGACCTGGCAGCATCTCGACAGGCGCGGCATCCGCATTCCTCAAGATTGTCACGGCTCCTCCTTGGTTGCCTATACCGAGCGGCCGCATTGTATAGCAGATCCGAGCCCGGTACAAATCATCCGATCGGACCGAGCCCCATGCCATGATGGGGACGGGGAAAAGGGCTCGACGCCGGGGCAGGCAGATGTGGGGGCGGGGTTGCTGGAGACAGGAATGGATGCTAAACTGAGTCCGCTATACTTGCGAGGAGCGATGACTGACCAGCCGCGGGCCGTCGTGCACCTGGATCTGGACGCCTTTTTTGCGGCCGTCGAGATACTGAAGAACCCAGATCTGGCCGACAGGCCGGTGGTGATCGGCGGCCGGCCGGGGGACAGAGGCGTGGTCGCCGCGGCGTCCTATCGTGCCAGGGCCTTTGGCATTCGTTCGGCGATGCCAATGTACCAGGCTCTCAAGCTATGCCCCCAAGTGGTCGTGCTGTCGCCGCGCCACCATCTCTACCTGGATTACTCCCGACAGGTGATGGCTATCTTGCACCAAGCATCGCCGCAGGTCGAGCAGATGAGCATTGACGAGGCGTGTCTGGAGCTAACTGAACAGGTCGAGAGTTGGCATCAGGCAATCGAGATGGCTCGTCAACTTCAGCAGCGAGTCAGGGAGAACGTTGGGCTGTCGGCGTCGCTAGGAGTGGCAACGAACAAGCTGGTAGCCAAGATCGCCTCGGACCGGGACAAACCGGGCGGCCTGACAATAGTGCCCCCGGGAGAGGAGACCGCCTTTCTAAGCGGATTGCCGGTGCGAGTTCTGTGGGGTGTCGGGCCCGTTACAGCGGAGAGATTGGCCCAGACGGGAGTGACCACGGTAGGAGAGCTGGCGCGAGTCCCTGAGGCGGAGTTGCAGGACCGCTTTGGGCGCCACGGGGAATGGATGGCGCGGCAGGCGATGGGAATTGACCCACGACCCGTGGCAACCAGACGCGAACTCAAGTCAGCGAGTCAGGAGAGGACATTCGCCCGCGACCTGGCCGATGAAGCAGCCATCAAGCAACAATTGTATCGGTTGAGCCAGGGAGTAGCACGCCGCCTCACAGAGGCGGGGCTGGCAGCCGGGACGGTGGCGCTCAAGCTCCGATACGCCGATTTCACCACCCTGACCCGCCAGATGGCCCTCACGGCACCTATCGACGATGCGCGGGACATCTATCGGGCTGCGCTGGCCCTGCTCGATCGAGCCTGGCAGCGAGAGCGGCCATTGCGGATGCTCGGTGTGGCCGGCCGCAGTCTGTCGCCACCGGCCGGGCAGATGTCGTTGTGGTAGGCCTCCTCAGGGCACCCGTGCCGGCCGGCGTTTGTCCACTGAGGGCCTCCCGTACTTTCGAACTCCAGGTGCCACGCGTGAGGCGCCCTGTACCTGGCCAGCAACGGCGCTCCTCATCTCGGTGCTCTGCGCGCTGTGCCTCAGTAGTCAGGTCTCAGAACCAGGCTCGCGGGCGCCTGCTACCCTGGCATTTCTCCTCCGCCAGCCGGCCTTTGACCAACTTGGCAAATGAGCATGACCGCCTGCCACCGATCACTTGCAGGCGCCATGCTTTTTTGCTACACTGACGCCAGCTTGCTTCCGATCTCCCACAAGGCCGTCCCTTCATGAGAGGGGATCAGAGCAAGGCGGCCCACACCGGAGACAGGTGGAAAGGAGTACTCATGGCCGAAAAGATACTCTTTGTGGATGACAATGCCGACACCCACGTGCTCGTGCGCAAAGTGCTGGAGCGGGAGGGATACCAGGTACTGGGCGCCCTCAATGGCGAAGAGGCGCTGGCGCTGGCTCAAGATGAGCAGCCGGGTCTCATCCTGATGGACCTCATGATGCCGGGCATGGATGGGCTGGAAGTGATCCGTTGCCTGAGGCGGATTCCCGGCACCGCGCATATCCCCATCATCATCTTTACCGTCAAGACCGATCTGAAAACAAAATCCGAGGGATTCGAGGCGGGAGCTGACGACTATCTGACCAAGCTTACCTCCCCGGCCGAAGTCGCCATGCGCATCAAGGCGACCTTAAGGAAAACTGCCGTCCGGCACGGCCAGTTGGTGGGGGTCTTGGCGACCCGGGGAGGGCTGGGTGTCACTACCGTGGCGTTCAATCTGTGTGTTACCCTCTGCCAACTCACCAACGAAAAGGTGATTGCGGCCGATTTCCGTCCGGGGCAGGGCGCTTTTCGAGTGCTAGCCGGAGAGCGAGACGCCAGCGGGTTGAGTCGTTTGGTGCAACTAGATTCGGCCGATCTGTCCGCCCGCCAAGTCGAAAGGGAACTGGTCCAGCACAACTCAGGGATGCGTCTACTCCTGGCCTCTGATGACCCGTCCGATGCTGGCCAGATCGCGTCGGTGGGCCGCTTTGAGACCATCACCCGCCACCTAGCTAGCCTGGCGAGCTATGTCGTGTTGGATCTGGGCCCGGCACTGCCACCCACAACCACCCAGGTGCTCGATCAATTGGATCAGATCATCCTGGTGATTGAACCTGTCCCACAGACTGTGGCGCAGGCCAAGCTGATGCTGGAAGGTCTGCGCCGATACGGCGTGGGTCACAGCAAGGTAAGCGTCGTCGCAGTGAATCGCGGCGGCACGAGCCTGCAGCTCACGTTGAGCCGAATGGAAGACGATCTCGGTTGTTCGGTTCTCGTCGTGTTTCCCCCGGCCGCAGAACTTGCCTATCGAGCAGCGAAAGAAGGCCAACCCATGGTAACGCTTCAGCCGGACAGCTTGATTGCCGAGCACTTTGTCAAACTGGCAAAATCCATTGCGCGATAGCAATTTGCCGGGCCAGGTCAAGGCAACGACGCGGCAAAGCGCGTACCTCCGTGCCGGCCCTCACTTCCAGTAGCATCCGCTCGGGGCATCACACGGAATCGGCAACGAGTCGGGATGCCCCGGACGGAAATCGGCCGCAAGCCATCTCCTAGTTGACGGGTGTGGACCTGCCCCGGAATCCAACCCGGTTGGAGAGTGGGAGAGCCATAGGTACCACTCGGTGTCGACAGGGATCAGACGGCCATCGGCGTTGGGACCTTGCCGGCGCTTTTCCAGAGTGGGGCAGCACCTGGCCCAGGTCGAAACTCCCGCTGCTAGCCGCCCAAGATCGATCCCCGCGTTTCAGTCGTAGGGAATCCCCTACTGGACGTGGATCCATCCCAACACCAATCGATCTCCGACCAGGTTGCCGACCGGGTCGTATTGGTAGACGCGGCGGCGGGTGGTCATTCCATAGAGGCCGATCTCCAGGTAATAGTCACCGGGTGGGGCATCGGCCGGGATGACCAGCCGGTAGGGGTCCAGCGCGGTCTGACCGGGAAGCCATTTGGGTATCCACAGATGGGTTGGGTAACTCCCGCCCAGGGGGGTATAGTCTGTCTGGTCCCACAACCGGTTTCCGGCATCCATCAGGTGGACAAAGACAGTGTAGCTCTCTTCAATAGGGGCCAGGCAACGCCATTTGATGACAATGTTCAGTTCATCACCTGGCCGGGCCACCAACGCATCGCTCCAGACGGCCGTTCGCCGCGATCCGGCGCC
>WSZX01000361.1 GCA_013139935.1 Ardenticatenales bacterium | reverse complement strand
AGTGCCGCCGCTCCTCATTGTAGTATCGCATCCTCTCATTGACAACCTCAATCAACTCGTCCAGCGTTTGAGCCTCCAGGAACAGCGAATGGTTTTCTTCTTTGAGATGGCTATTGAAAGACTCCATCTCTGGGTTGTCCTTGAAGCCCCGCAAAGTAAACGACAACCGCACGCCATCCCCCAGGACCAATCGTCGTGCCCACTCGTAGCCCGTAAAGACCGCATCCTGATCATGGTGGACGATCATTCCTGCATACGGGACGTCGATCTGCTGCAAGGTCTTCTTCGCTTGCTCCCAAGCCAGTAGCGCCAGTTCCGTGTCAGCGTGTTCGCTGACCGCCCAACCATAGGCCATCTTCGACACATGTCCGATGATCGGGAGCAATTGGGCCTTCCTGCGACCGTTGGCGTACACGAGTTCGGTGAAGTCTGTGTAGCATACCTGGAAAAGCGCGATTTTGTCCAACTGGGCCACCAAATAGACCCGTTTCCCGCTGCTGATGATCGCCTGACGGACACCACTCGGTCTTGGACGGCGAATACTACGCATGAGGCGCAACTCCCAGACCTGGAGAAGCCGCTGCACGACCTTGTGATTGACATCCTGTCCATAGGTATCCCTCAACTCCGCCATGATCCGAGGCCGTCCGTACTCCGGGTGCTTTCGGGCAATCTCTTCGAGGATTGACAGCAGGTGAGCATGCTTTTCCTCGTATGGCACCCTGTGCTTTTGCTGATAGTACCAGGTTGACTTTGGAAGATCGACTGCCGCCAACGCTGACCCCAGCCCATACGTTTCCCACGCGCTCTCGACCAGGGCGATCTTCTCCTCGGTAGTCATTTCGTCTGTCCCATAAAGTTTTTTAAAAGCGCGATTTCCACCTCCTTCTTGCCAATCAACTGTTCCAGTTCACCGATGCGCCGTTCGTATTCGGCCACGGTCCCATCCTTGGCGAAGACCTCTGGTCCCTTCTCCAAGAAGCTCTGCATCCATGTGCCAATGGTGTTCGGATGAACTCCGTACGCCTTGGCCAGCTGCCACCTGCTCTTGTCACCTTTCAGCAATTCCATGACCAACTGGAACTTGAACTTCGGTGTGTAGCGTCTACCCATTTTGACCTCCTCCAATTGTTCCACCTAACGTTGCCCGAGAGGTCAACTTCATCACAGTAATACCGAGTCCAACTTTTGGGGTCAATGTCTCGGCATACCCCGCCTGTTGGTCTATCACTTGTACTGCAAAACCGGCCTTTCAAGAATTGGTGGGTCTGGTGCATCCTTTCGGAGACCGTCAGACCAACGAAAGCAGCAACACCATGACCTGCCAAGACTACTGTACCCCACCAACCGAGTTATGGCAGCAGATTGCCGCTGACAGAAGAAAAGTTGCACAATCGTACAGAAACCCTATGGAGAAACACGGGGTTAGGATGCTGGCGGCCGGCTGTGCTACGGCGGAGTTGTTTCGGTCGGCGATTCGCGTTCTGACGTTTCTGTTTCAAGCGGGATTGCATCGCTCAATCCCCAGAATTGCAGGACTCCATCGCCTGCTCCAGAGACCAGCATCTTGCCGTCTGGAGAGAATCCAACGCTGGTGACGCTGTCCGAGTGCTCCGTCAGGAAGCGCAGCATTCCACCGCTTGTCACCTGCCACAGGATCAGCTTTCCATCTTCCGAGCCAGAGGCCAGCAGCGAACCATCAGTCGAGAAGGCTATATCTAGTACGGACTCGCTGTGGCCTTGCAGGCTTCTCACCATGCTTCCATCGCTCACCTGCCACATCCCGATAGCATGGTCTTCCGAAGCGGAAGCAAGCCGGGTGCCGTCTGGTGAGAAAGCCAGTTTGCGGATTGTGGCTGTGTGACCGCGCAAGGTGTGGACCAAGCTGCCGTCGCTCACCTGCCACAGCCTGATGGTATGATCGTCTGAAGCCGAAGCGAGCAGCTTGCCGTCCGGTGAGAATTCCACATCCCTAATGCCGTCCTCATGCCCCTGCAACGTGCGCAGCAAGTGGCCGTCGCTCAACTGCCACAGACCCACGTTCCCATCCCATGAGCCGGCCGCCAGCAGCAAATTGCTGGGCGAGAAATCCACATCTGTAATCCCGCCGAGAAAGGTTTCTATTCTGCGCGCCAAGTTGCCACCAGATACCTGCCAGAGGATTATGCTGTCATCATCAGAGGCCGTGGCGAAAAGCCGCCCATCCGGCGAGAAAGCTACACTGTAAACCCATTGTGTATGCCCGAGCTGGTATTCTTGAAGGCTGCCGGTATCCGCTCGCCAGAGGGCGCCGTAAAAGCGGTATTTGGAGAATCGCATCGAATCCCGGTTGTTGGCCGTTCCAATCAGATGTCCATCCGGGGAAAAAGCCAACTCTGCGATGAACGAATCAGTTTCCCACTTGCCCAAGCTGACGACAAACTGAGCTGTTTGGGCATCTATTGTCTCTGAGGGCCGGCTGATGGGTGCGATCTGCAAGGCGGGCGTTTCTTGGGACTGTACATAATAAATACCAACTGCTGCTGCGGTCCCCAGCAGCAGCAAGATAGCTGCGGCGATGATGATTCGCCGGTAGTTCGGCCCGGCTGCGCCCCTGGCTTTAGATAGGGCAGCCCTCTGGGGAGCAGAGGCGGGCTCAACCGGCAGGTCTTTCAGGGTGGGAACGTCGGCAACCCTTTGTTCATCCCGGCGTAGTTCGGGCCTGGCCGCTTCCACTGACGGCTCCTTGCGCCGCAAAGCCGCCGCGCTCCCCGGTTCGGTTGAGGTGATCTTGATCTCTTCCTGTCCCTCGATTGGCAAAACCGGTGCCATTGCTTGCTCTGTCTGCTCATCGTCCACAACCGTGTCCACCGAGGTTGCGCCGGCCGCCTCTTCCTGGGCGTGCTGCAACGCAGTCGCCATTTCGCCCATCGTTTGGAAACGATCCGCTTGTTCTTTCGCCAGCGCTTTTTCAACCACCGCTACCAGGCTCTCCGGGATCCCCTTGCGGATTTCATGTATCTCTGGCAGTGGATCATTGAGAACCATCATCATCAGCGTTAGGACCGAATCTGCCTGGTAGGGTGTACGCCCACTGATCATTTCATACAGTGTCACACCTAACGAGTAGATGTCTGAGCGCTCGTCCGCCCGTTCGCTGCGCATCTGTTCGGGTGACATGTACATCGCTGTGCCAATGGTGGCTCCGGTGGCGGTGTGATATTCCCCGCCAACGATCTTGACAATCCCAAAATCCATCAGGATGGCTTGTCCATTCAGGTCCAGCATGATGTTGGCTGGCTTGATATCCCGATGGACCAATTCGTGGCGATGGGCGTAACCAGCAGCCTCGCACAGCTGGGTGCAGAAGCGGATCACCTGAGGGTAGGGCATGTGACGTTGCGCCGCGTTCAGGCGTTTGAGTCGCGCCTGTAGCGTTTCCCCAATCAGGTACTCCATCACCATGAAATAGGATTCGCCGTCCAGGTTGAAATCGTGGACTTGGACGATATTGGGATGGCGCAGGCGGGCAACCGCGGCTGCTTCCTCTTTGAAGCGGTCTACAAAGCTGGGGTTTACCGAAAGATGCGGATGGATCAGCTTGATGGCGACCATGCGACGTAGGTTGGGGTCGGTCGCCCGGTAAACCGCGGACATCCCCCCTTGTCCAAGCAAGGAATCAATCTGGTACCTACCGCCGATCGTCTTTCCGACCCAGCTTTGCGGCATAATAAATGGTCTCGCTTTGGATAATTGCTAGCTACTTGCGGTTTCACGAGACAACACGCGTACGAGCGCTGATGAACACGGAAATGAGCAACTCTGAATGCAGAGTCCACCAATTGTCAGGCCGCATCAAAGGCGGTCTGCGTCCGTTTTATTTTCATCAGACAGCAAAAGCAAATTGACCTCTTGTGGCTGAGTGGCGCTCAATAAGGGCGCATCAACTCTATCTTTAACCGCATTTTCACATCGTTGTCAACGAACAGAGCGCCGTGGTGCTGATGCACCGGGTGGATTTCGCTCCCTTGCAGGAATGCGCTCTGCTCGAGAACCGACCCATCCCCGGTGTTTTCACTCAGGTAATCAGCGCTTTCCACCTTGCCGGCCGCGTCTCTCCGGATGGAGAAACTCGAGATTGTCTTGATCCCATAGCCAAAGATCGAGACGGTTGGGATGCCCGCTGTTGGTTTCAGTTCCCTGCGGAAACTCCGGCCGATCTTCAGCAACGGCAGATACTCCGGATCCAGCCAGCTACTCTCTTCAAGAAAGTTGATCTTCACTCCGTGTTGGTCAGTGCCCACGGCATAATCAGGCAGGATCTGGTAGCTGCTAGGGAAGGTCATCACGATCTTTCTCATACGGTCTCCCATAATTCCGAACGGCAGCACCTCCGGCGCAACTAACATGCTGGACAAGCCCTTGACTGCCCCCTTATGCGGGCCGCCCATCAAGATGACCCGCTCGACACGCTTATCGCCGCCCAGGCATTCGACATAGTAGCGGGTGACAAGCGTGCCCAGGCTGTGACCGATAATGATCAGCGGCTGTTTGCTGGATATGCTATCGATCAACTGCCCAAGCTGGCCGGCCGTGATGCGCACATCCTGCCGCCAATCATAGGGGAATTCGAAGAAATCCACGTCACGGCGGAAGTTTAGCTCGTCCACCATATAGTCGCCTAGCCGGTTATACTGGTCTTGTTTGATCAAATTGGGAACGATCACCACCTCGTCCACGATGCTGCGCGGCTCCAGAGGGATCTTGGAGGGATAGATGAATATTTCTGGGTTGGTAAAGAGAGTTTTGACGCTGGGCCAGACACGTTCATTTCCCAGCCAGAGTTCCGAACCCATCAAGCCGGGAACGAAAACCACCGTTCGCCGCCCTGCTGGCACTGCCATTTGCTCTTCAACCATGGTCAGGTCTTGTTCCTGGAACCCGCGCTTGAAGATGATCTGGGCCGAGCCAATCCGGAAAACGTCGCCATCCTGCAGGATATGCTGGTCAATCTGCCGGCCGTGCACCCAAGTGCCGTTCGTGCTGCCAAGATCCTTCAGAAGGAAGGCTTTCCCCCTCTGTTGCACTTCTGCGTGGCGTCGGGATACTTTGTCGGCATCGATCAAGACCGCGCAGCTTTCGTCTCGTCCGATGATCGCCAGGTCCATGCTCTCGAGATCGATGCTCCATGTTCGGTCCCCGGTAAACATCACCAGGCTGGGGCCGCTGACCTCATTGATCACTACTGGCAAGTACTCATCGTTGATCGTTTGATCGAGCTGCATTTGCGTATCGATTACGGTCAAGCCCATATCATCGCTGGGGTCGTCTACCGAGTATCTGAGTTGCTGACTGCCCAAACTGATCGTATCCCCAGGTATCAGTGTGGCGCGCTCCATCCGAATACCGTTTACCCAGGTTCCGTTGGAGGAACCCAGATCCACGAGGGTTACTCCCTTCGCTCCACAATCCAACCGGGCATGGTTGCGCGATACCCTCACATCGTCGAGGGTAATGTCTTTGGTGGTTGCCCGCCCCAACGAGATGCTCTGCTTAGCTAGCTCGAATTCCTGCTCTGGTCCGTTGGGGTTCAGCAAGGTTAATTTGCCATACTTGATATCCATCAACCCTCCTGGGCATCCTGCTAGGATTTCTCATTGGTGCAACACGGCTCAAAAAGCACTGCCTTCTCACGTGCCTGTGATCTATAGCGAGACTCAGCGGCCGCGGCCGTGGGATCACAAACCTGATGGCGACCAAGTGTCCAAGAAATAGGGTGCACTCCACTCCTCCTGGCCGGCCACCTTGAGTGGGATGCAATATTGAAGCAGAAGAATCGGCAGTGTGTACCGAATGAACCGCCTTTTCGTGGGATACCTCCGCATTGGCTGCCTCTCGGATAGCATCACCCGCATGCAGCCACTCCAGACTATACAATGACTCCCAACAAATGCAAACGGCCGCGAGTTGGCGGGTCGGGTGCATGGATTGTCTGGCGGCCTTGTTTTCCAGCATAGAGAATGCATGTCATCGGCCGGCGCATCCTTCTGCCGGCAAAGCGCGTCAGCAGGAGGTGTGCAGTCCCTCCTCACGCCCCTACTACGGCGTGTACGTACTCGGGATCGACGGCAAATACAGCCAGTGACTTGGCAGGCGCGTGGTCAAGCGATAGACGCCGCCGGGCCTGA
>WSZX01000478.1 GCA_013139935.1 Ardenticatenales bacterium | reverse complement strand
GTCTCACATGGCAGCGGCCGGATGTCGGCCGTGAACGATTTTCTGTACCAGTTGCAGAACCTTGACCTGATCGCCATCGGCGAGACCGCCTACGACCTGATCGTGATGGACTATGCGGCCGAGGGGGGCGACGAAACCGCTTTCACCGCCGCAGAGATCGCTGCCCTCAAGAGCAGCCCCGGCGGGGAAAAGATCGTCCTGGCGTACATGAGTATCGGCGAGGCGGAGGACTATCGCTTCTATTGGCAAGATGACTGGGAATCGGGGAACCCCACCTGGCTGGATATCGAGAACCCGGACTGGGAAGGCAACTACAAAGTCCACTATTGGGATCCGGGATGGCAAGCCATCATCTTGAACTATACCGATCGCCTACTGGATGCCGGCTTTGACGGCGCTTATCTGGACATCATTGACGCCTATGAGTATTACGGTGATCTGGGCCGCTCCACCGCGGCCCGGGAAATGGCGGCCCTCGTGGCCGCTATCCGGGCCCACGCCCGATCCCGCGACCCCGATTTCACCATCTTTCCGCAGAACGCGCCCCAACTGGCGGATGCAGTGACCACGTACCTGGACAGCGTGGACGGCATCGGCCAGGAGGATATCTATTACGGTTATGAGGGCGACGACTTGATGACACCCCCGGTCGTGTCCGCCGAACTGGAACGCACCTTGGATCTGTTCAAGAACGCCGGCAAGCTGGTGCTGACGGTGGACTATGCCACCACGCCGTCCCACGTGGATGATGCTTACACCCGATCGCAGGCCAAGGGGTACGTGCCTCTGGTCACGGTGCGCGACCTGGACCAGTTGATTATCAACGCCGGCCACCGGCCGGATTGATCGGACAAATCTTGCGCCGGGATCCATCTCAGCCGGGGGCCGAGCTTTGGGCATATCCATGGGGAAAAAACGGATGTTATCGGCACAGACCGATTATTCCTCTTTTTTTCGGGGGGGGGGGCTTTGCGGCCCCCCCTCTCCCCCCCCTTTTTTTTTTCTGTCGCGGCGGCCCGGATCGGCGCTCCCACCCGGGTGTCCGAGCTCCGGCCCGAACGTCAAAGGGGACTCTTGCTGGCTGTACCGCAGGGTCTTTGGCGCGGGTCTTCCCACGATGGTTGCGGTTGACTTGTTTTGGCCGGGATGGGGCAGTCAAGCTGCCGCATCCCCAAGACGGAACTCCTGCGGATACAAGGGATCGTCGCCGGCTCTTTTTGATGGGAATTGGTGGTGTGAAAAAAGCACCGTGTTGCCTAGCGGCCGCCCTATGCTATACTGTGCTCCGCGTTGAACCCATGATCGAATTGTCAAGTATAGCATGTGGTGGCACACTCTCTGCAGAGGGGATAAGGAAAGGGAAACATGAATGAGGTTCAGGAAGTCGCCAACCGGATAGTTGAAAACGTCGAATTGGTCATCATCGGAAAACACCACGAGATCCAACTGACGGTGATCGGCCTGTTGGCCCAGGGCCACCTACTGATCGAAGACGTGCCCGGCGTGGGAAAAACAATGCTGGCCAAATCGCTGTCGCGGTCCATAGGCTGTTCGTTCAAACGCATCCAGTTCACCCCGGACATGTTGCCCAGCGACGTAACCGGCGTTTCGGTTTTCAATCAAAAGACGCGCGAGTTCGAGTTCCGGCCCGGACCCATTCACGCCCAGATTGTGTTGACTGACGAGATCAACCGGGCAACACCCAAGACGCAGTCCGCCCTGCTGGAGGCAATGGAGGAACGGCAGGTGACGGTGGATGGGACAACCTATCCGTTGGAGCGGCCGTTCCTGGTGCTCGCCACCCAAAACCCCATCGAATACGAGGGAACCTTCCCGCTTCCGGAGGCCCAGTTGGATCGCTTCTTGCTGCGGATCCGTCTGGGGTATACGGAAAAAGATGATGAGATCAAGATGCTCGACTCACAGCAGTACCAGCACCCGGTCGATCGCATCGAGCAGGTGACACAGGTTGAGGACCTGCTGAACGTGCAGAATAAGATCAAGGAGGTCTTTGTGGATCCGTTGATCAAATCCTACATTGTCGAGTTGGTTCGCCAGACGCGCCGTCACCCAGACGTGTACCTCGGCAGCAGTCCGCGTGGTTCGCTGGCGCTCTATCGCACCGGCCAAGCCCGGGCTGCCACCTTGGGACGGGATTATGTGATCCCAGATGACATCAAAGCACTGGCGACGAGCGCGCTGGCCCACCGCATCATCATCGGCCCGGCCGCCCGGATCAAAGATGTGGACGCCAGATCGGTGGTACACGAGATCGTTCAAGGAGTACCGGTGCCCGGGGCACAGGCACTTTCTCGCTGATCTAGGCCATGAAACGCGCTGGCGCCGTCTCTCTGTTGGCGCTCATCTGTTTTGCAGGCGGGCTGATCTCCAGACGGCCCAAGTCCCAGGATATCCTGCTGAACATCAGCTACCTGTTGGCTATGCTTCTGCTGGTCTCTTTTGTTTGGACCTGGATCAATATCCGCACGATCAGGTTGACGCGAATCACCCGAGCCCGGCGGGCTCAGGTGGGCCGCTCGATGGAAGAGCGGTTTATGATTGCCAACACGAGCCCTATTCCAAAGCTGTGGCTTGAGGTGCGCGATCACTCGGATCTCCCAGCTCATCGCGCCAGCCACGTGGTAAGGGGATTACGCGGCAAAGGGCGCTACTTGTGGCGAGTAAACACCGTCTGCCTGCGGCGCGGCCGCTACCAGTTGGGGCCCATAACACTCACGTGCAGCGATCCGTTTGGCCTGTTTGAGATGCAGCGCAAAGTGACTCCCACATCGCATATAGTGGTCTATCCAATGACGGTGGATATCGCCCGTTTCGCCCTGCCGGTAGGGATCCTCCCTGGTGGAGACGCACTCCGGCGACGCACCCATTACATCACGGCCAATGCGGCTGGGGTGCGGGACTATGCTCCGGGCGACAGCTTTAGCCGTATCCATTGGCGGTCGACTGCGCGCCGAGACCAACTCATTGTCAAAGAGTTCGAACTGGACCCCCTGGCGGATATCTGGATCTTTCCTGACATGTACCGAGCCGTGCAGTGCTCTGCGATCGACACGGAGCCAAGAGAGGAAACCCCCGTGGAGTGGCCGCTCCGCTGGCCGTCTCCGGAAAAGCACCGGATCGACCCAAGCACGGAAGAGTATGTGGTAACCATCGCCGCCTCGCTGGCCCAGCATTTTCTGCGGCGCGACCGGGCAATTGGCATGGTGACCTACGGTCGGGAACGCGAGGTGATCCAAGCGGACCGAGGGGAGCGGCAACTGACCAAGATCCTGGAGACTCTGGCGGTGGAGCGGGGACTCGGCGAGGTTCCCATCGATCACGTCCTCTACGCCGAGGTTGATCAGTTGCCGCGCGGCACCACCATCATCCTGGTCACCCCCTCCTCCGGCGAGCCTATTGTGGCTTTGGCGCGCCATCTAGAGCGGCGGGGGGTGCGGACCATGGTGGTGCTGGTGGACCCGGCCACGTTCAACGGCGGCGATTCGGCCGAAGGAGTGGCAAGCCTGCTGCGAGGAGCGGGGACGCCTACATACGTGGTTCGGCGCGACGACGATC
>WSZX01000146.1 GCA_013139935.1 Ardenticatenales bacterium | reverse complement strand
ACGGCGCGCGCCAGCGTGGTGAATCAGGCCCAAGGCGCGGTGGGGGTGGCAATGGCCACCCTGGCCCAGGCCGAGGGAATGCTCGACGCAGCCGAGGCGGACCTGGCCCGGGGCCAGGCGGAACTCGCCCGCCTGCAGGCCGGCGCCCGACCCCAGGAACTGGCGGTGTACCAGGCTCTTCTGGCGCAGGCTGAAGCGGAACTGCGATATGCTGCCAGCGTTCACCGGCAACTGATCGACAACAAGATCGGTGGCGTACCGGAGGAGCAGGCTCGCTTTCAGATGGAGGCCGTCCAGGCTGCCCGCGATGCCGCCCAGGCGCAGCTCGACCTGGCAAAGGCTGGTGCAACGAGCAACGAGATCGCCGCCGGAAGGGCCGGTGAGAGCGCGGCTCAGGCGCAGGCGGCCATCGCGCAGGCGGGTGTGGAGGCAGCGGAGGCGGCGCTTGATCAGGCAGAGACCGCTCTCGGCACAGCAGATGGGCAGATCAGGCTGGCGGAGGCGCAGGTGGCGGCCGCGCGTTCGCAGGTCGCGGTCGTCGAGGGGCAGTTGGCCCAGGCAGAGGCGCTGCGGTCTCAACTCCTGGCCGGCGCCGCGGCAGAAGAGATCGCGGTGCTGGAGGCGCAGTTGGCCCAGGCAGAGGCGCTGCTGGCCTCGGCCGGGGCTGCACTGAGGGCGATGGATATCCAACTGGAGCGCATGACACTCCACGCGCCGGTGGGTGGGATCCTCACAGAGCAACTGGCGCACCTGGGCGAATTGGCCGCACCCGGTGGGACCCTCTTTCTTCTGGCAGACCTGGATGAGGTGACGCTCACCGTATATGTGCCAGAGGCCGATCTCGGCCGGGTATCACTGGGCCAACCGGTAGAGGTGACGGTGGACGCATTCGGCGGTGTTTTCGTGGGGCTGGTGTCCCATATCGCTTCCCAGGCCGAGTTCACACCCAGGAACGTCCAAACCCAGGAAGAGCGGGTGCACATGGTCTTTGCGATCAAGATCCGGTTGGACAACGCAGACCACCGGCTCAAGCCGGGCATGCCGGCCGATGCGGTCTTTGCGGATGGCGCGTGACGTGTGCGGGCAAAGGGCGATCTCTGAGAGATCCAAGCGCATAGCAGCCCACGGGGAACCCACCGGCGGTGGCGCCGAGCGCATCTGACCCGACCCGGAAACGATAGGGAGCCCAAGTGCAGGGCAGGCCGCCCAGGTGCAGGGCCGGCTGCCGAGCGGTTTGTTTGACACCTTTTTGACACTTGTGGAATCCACGCGTACGATGGTTTTACAGATGAGGGAGGAGTGATGAGCAACAGGGTCATCTTGCGGCGCTGCACCGAATACGATCCGGACCGGATCAGCCACATCATCCAGGAGGGGATGGAGGAACTGGGAGTGCGCCCCCGCGGCCGGACCATGGTCAAGCCGAACTGCGTCATCGCTCACCCGCGCTACTATGCCAATGCTTTCACGCGGCCGGAATTCCTGGATGGACTGCTGGCGGCGCTCAAGGCGCGCGATGGCGGCATCAGCGAGCTATCGGTGGGAGAACGTTGTGGGATTACGATTCCGACTCGCTATGCCTTTGCTGAGGCTGGCTACCGGCCGGTGATTCGCCGCCATCGGGTCAAGACGTACTATTTCGACGAGATGCCCCAGGTGGAACGGCCGCTGGCTCACCCGGATGCCCTCCGCTCCTATATCTTTGTCCCCCAGGCGGTCGCCGACTGCGAGTTCATGGTCAATGCTCCCAAGTTCAAAGCTCATCCGTGGACACAAGTCACCTTTGCGCTAAAGAACTACATTGGCATCCAGGACGACAGCCACCGGTTAATTGACCACGACCATGAGTTGCACACCAAGGTCGCCGACCTGCAGGAGGTTGTCGCACCCGGCTTGATCGCTATTGATGGCATCATCGCCGGGGAAAAGACCATGCTCACCCCCAGCCCCTTCCCGCTGGGGTTGATTATCATGGGAACCAACCCGGTGGCGGTGGACGCGGTATGCACTCACATCGTCCGGCTTGACCCGGCCGATGTAGATCATATCCGCATCTCTCACGAGCGAGGCATTGGCCCGATTGACCTGGATCAAATAACAGTGAGCGGGGATGTATCGTTGGAGCAGGCGCAGGCGCTCAGTGATGGGTTTCAGCTTTCGCTGGACCGGGTCGAAGAGATATTCAACGGTGACAAGAGTGGCCTGGAGACCTACGCTGGGCCGCCGCCAGAGCCAGCTCGCACATCGGCGCAGGCTGACTATTGCTGGGGGGGGTGCCCGGGGGCTCTCTTTGAGGCGATGCACGTGATTCAGGCGATTCAGCCGGGTGTCTACCGGGAGGTGCGGCCGCTTCATATGGTCTTTGGAGCATACGAGGGGGAGATAGCGGCCAAACCAGGAGAGAGAGTGATCTTTATGGGGGACTGCGCCCAATACAAAGGGGAAATCTGCGGCAAGCCGGTGGAGATACCGTTTCTATACCGATATCGCGACACGTATGATCCTCGTCACGCCACCAGCGGCGACCTGTTGGCCAAGATCTTTGGGTACCTTGCCCAGCGGGTGCGCGCCGGCCGCAGGCAGGTTATCCGTGTCAGGGGTTGCCCGGTGTCTGTGGCGGAGAACATCTTTTGGATTTCCGACCTGGGCCGCACAAAACTTCCCTACCTGGATCCCGATGTCGTGTTCAAGTTCGCGTACCATTATGTCATTATGCGGTTCAGGCGCTTCTGGGCTCAACAGATCGGGCCGCGGTTGGGCAGCACCACCGGGCGAGGAACGGCCTAACCTTCGCGCAATCGTTCGGCCGGCTCCAGCGAGTGTGGGGGGTGGTGGGCTATTGTCCTGGAGGGTCATGCCGATTCTGCTGTCTGATCATCTCCTCGTCTCTCAACTGCTTCTTGAAGAGCTTCTCTGTAACCGTGAGAGGGAGACTGTCCCTGAACTCCACCAGCTTTGGAACCGCATAGGGCGCAAGTCTTTCCTTGCAGAACGCGATTATCTCATCGGTCGTGATCGTTTCTCGGTAGCCATCTCTGGGAACGATAAAGGCCTTGACTCTTTCGCTGCCCGGCCGCTCGGAATCGGGGACTCCAATTGTCACCGCCATCGCCACGCCCGGATGCTCAAAGAGAACCTCATCAACTCTTGCTGAGTAGACCTTGTTCCCAGAGACGTTGATCATGTCCTTGCTGCGGTCGACAAGATAAAAGTACCCATCCTCATCCATTCGACACAGATCCCCGGTTGGGAGCCAGCCGTCGCATAGACCCGCGCCGGGGGTGGGCCAGTAGCCCTTCATAACCTGAGGGCCTCGGACAAACAGTTCGCCGACCTCTCCAATGGGGACGTCCTGCCCCGTCAGGGCGTCGACCAATCTCGCCTCGGTGTCTGCAATCGGGATCCCGATTGATCCAGTCTTCTCGGACGGCATAAAGCCCGTGATCTTGGAAAAGCTTGACAGGTTGAAATGGGTCGAGGGCCCCGTCTCCGTGAGGCCATAGGCCTCAGTTATCGGCATGCCCGTTTCCTTTTTGAACTCCCTGGTCACTTCCGGTGGCAGGGGGGCCGCGCCGGAGGTGAACGTAGTGTTTGTGCGCCCTATCTTGCTTTCGACCAGCTGCATGTACTGGGTCGGAACCAACACCGCCATAAAGGGACGATATCTCTTCAGTAGTTCGACTATGACGCTGGTGTCTCTGGGATCCGGGACCAGGATCATCTGCAGGCCCCAGTACACGGCGGTTCGGACAGCCATGTGCCCGTAGGCGTGGAAGATGGGAACCCCTATCAGTACCGAGGATTTCCCTCTAATCCCATCCTGCAGCGGGCCCAGAGCCCACGGAATAGCCTGGATGGTGTTGGTGGTCAGGTTGTGGTGGGTAAGCATCACCCCTTTCGGTCTTCCTGTCGCACCGCCAGTGAATACCAGTTCAGCAAGATCTTCCTTCGGCTGAATGTCAACTTCCGGCGGCATGGGGTCATGCTCTGAGATAAGGTGACGGAGTTGGCAAGCGCCGGGCTCGCGCTTTGGCTCTGATTCCTTGGAGGAGAAATCGGTGAGCGAGGTGACTATCGTCGCCCTGAGCTCTGTCTGGTCCCGTATCGAGTTCACGAGATCCAGCGACTTGTCCAGGCAGATGATCGTCTCCGCGCGCGATTCGCCGATCTCGTAGATGAGATCATTGCTCCTGTGCAGCAAACTGCAGGGAACGTGAACCGCGCCAGTCTTCTGGATGGCATAGTCGCTGATGACAAACTGGGGTGAGGTGGGGAGGATCGTCGCTACCTTGTCACCCTTTCTGACACCTAAATCAGCCAGCGCGGCGGCAAGTCTGTCCACTTTATCCTTCAGTTCTCGCCAAGTGATCTTTCTTCCCAAGTACAGGCATGCAGGTCTTTGGGGGTACCTCTTGGCGGTGTCATCAAGAAACGAAAACAGAGGAACCTCTGGATAGGGGCCCATCGTGCTGGGAAGCCGGAACGATCCCAACTTGTATGCGCCGAGCCAGGGCTTGCCGCTGTACACGCCCATGCTAAGACACTCCCAGTTGCATCATCACATCCTCCAGACCCAGTTCCTCGAGCTTCTCGGCCGTTGGGCTGCCCGTTCCCGGGTGCCATCCCCTGAACTCGTAATAAGCGTCCAAGAGAGGTTCAAGATCCACTACCAGGCCTTTGGCCGGCCCTTCGAGCAAAGGCTCCTCCAGCAAACGGTCGGGCAAAGTGTCGTCAGCGCGAGTGCATCCTTCCCGAACATTAAAGGCCCGAGCAAGATTATAGATCCTCTCGCCAGCCTTTCTAAAGTCGCTTGCCCCAAAACTCCATCCGGTTGCATGGGCAATGATGGGAGCCACGTCCTCTGCCATCAATGCCATTCCCAAGAACTTGCAGCACCCAACCGAGTCGAAAACGGTGAGCGCGTCCTCCATCTCTTTGACCACCCTGGCCTCGGCCGGATTCTCGACCGTTACATCTTGAATCGTGCTCTCCTCGACGATGAGGAAAGGAAGGTCGAGAAAGGTCGGACCCTGTATGTAAGCTGTTATGTGGTCTCCTCCTCTGTTTGCCGTGGCGAACGCCAATCCGGTGATCTTGGTGGCCCTGCAGTCGTAAGCTGGCAGTTCCAAACCCTTGACGTGCATGGCGAACTTTTGGCTGCCTCGGCCAAGTTTCTCAGATACCCGCCTTGTCCCCTCGGCCAGCAAGTCTCCGATACCCTCCCTCTTGGCTATCTTGTGAATCAGCTCTATCATCACATCGGCGTCACCGAACTCCAATGCCAGCCCGTTTGTCTCTGCTGTGGTCAAGATACCCTTCTCGTAACATTCCATGGAAAAGGCTATGGTGCTGCCCGTGGAGACGGTGTCAAGACCGTAATCGTTGCACACGAGATGTGCATAGGTGATGGCCTCCAGATCACTGACATCGCACATTGCCCCCAGCGCCCCAATGCTCTCGTATTCTGGGCCTTCTCCCTGGCATGCGTACTTCCCTGACTTGACCTCGATCACTCGGCCACAGGCGATTGGGCATGCGAAACAAGCCTTTCTGCCTACGAGGATTGTCTCGTTAATAGCAGGTCCATTGATGGCATCTGCATAGGAGCAGGTACCGGATTGCCAGTTTCTGGTAGGTAACCCGCCCTTGACGTTCACCAGATCAAGAACCATCGCTGTTCCATAGACCTCAAGGGTCATTTTTAGGAGGCTTTCGTTGGCAAAGTCACTCGCTCTCTTTGCTGCTTCGCGAAAGGATTCTCTATCGGCAAGGGTGGATTTCTGATCCCCCGCTACGGCGATAGCCTTCAGGCGTTTGGATCCCATGACGGCGCCCAGGCCGCACCGTCCCAGTGCTCTATGCACGTCATTCAAGATAGCGGAATAACGGACCAGGTTCTCGCCAGCGACTCCGATACAGGAAACGTTGAACCTCCTGCCGAGCGCATCCTTTATTGACTTTGTGGTCTCTGCAACGCTCGTGCCCCAGATTCCCTCTGCGTCACGAAGCTCTGCCTTCCCATGATCCACTACCAGATAGACCGGCCTGGGAGCCACTCCCTCGATTATGATCCCGTCAAAGCCAGCCCTCTTCAGGTCGCAACCCCACTGCCCACCGGAGTTCGCTTCTCCCCAAAGGCCAGTCAGGGGGGACTTTGTGACTGCGCTGAACCTTCCGGAACTGGGTGAAATCGTCCCTGTCAGCGGGCCGGTCATGTAGATGATCTTGTTGTCCGGACCCAATGGATCCACGCCCTTTTCCAGTTCGTCAAAGAGGTACTTGGTCGCCAGACCACTTCCGCCAAGAAACATCCTGGTGTATCTCTCGGACAAAGGCTCCTCAGAGACCCTGGCATTTGTCAAATCCACTCTTAGGATTCTTCCCATGAACCCGAACATAGGCTGCTCTTCCTCCATTACTCGCTGATCATGACCTTGGACATCCGCAGAAGCTTTATCAGGTTTCCCCCGGCTCGAATTCTCCTGGTGATCACCGCCATTACGGGATGGATCTGACCGCTGCTGATATCAGCGAGTTCCTCAAATCCGGCCTCGATATAGGCGGATGGCTTTTGGATAGCATCGTTCTGAATCCCAAGATCCCCGTTCTCAAACCAAATGGTGACGGCCACGTCGGCGGCCGTCTCCCTCACCACCAGACTTCCCTTTATCTTTCTGACGCTCTCCCACACTCGCGGATCCTGTATGGTTTGGTCCACAATCTGCTTGAGAGCCCAGCCCAGACCGTTGAGCTCCGCTCCCATTACCCTCACTTCGTTCATGTCTCCCTTCCTCGCCCACCGATCAGGCTGGTTGGACCGCAGACGTCAATGACGCGCTCTCTTCTTCACCAGGCATTCTTGTTCGCCGTTACCCGTGTTGTCACGCCCGGGCCGGGATTGCACGCCGGAACCCCTCACTGCCACGACCCAGCAGTGGATCTCATGGTCTCTTTTAGTTCCTACTCGCCAAGGTACTCTGCCTGAAAGCTGCTCAGCGAGTCAGCCACCGCCCTGATGAAACGGGCGCTGCGCATTATCTTGGTCATGTCGCCCTTGACTCTGATAATCCCTCGCATCACACCTCCCATAAAGTCCTTCTCACCTTTGACTACCTGTTTGAAATCCTCGTAGGATCCAGTGCACAAGAATCCCGCGTCTACCTCGGATGGATCGTCAATCAGATGGGCGGCGGTGCATTTTCCGGCCGCCGCCGCCAGGTACAGGTACGTGGTTCTGTCCAGGCCGCCTCCCGGTGTCAACTCGAATACCCAATTCCCGTTGAAACCCACCCCCCAGTCCTTTCCCGTTTCTTGAACCGTTTCGCTGCTGTTCAACGCGTTTTTCCATGCTTCGCACCACTCGTCTGAAGGATACAAGACTGCCATTCTCTGCCTCCGTTTATCACTTGATTGGTTGTCGTGTTGTGTGCTCTACCTCAGCTTCGCTCCAGTACTACGTACACTGCCGGGTTACGAGACGGCTATCCCGCGCCCGATTACCTGGTGTCCCACAATCTATCGAGAGCTGTTTCGCACCGGTCCCGCATCCGTCAGGTCACATGAAGAACAGCGATGGATGAACTCTCACCTCCGCGCCTGTTTGCTTGTCATGGTGGCGCTGCGAACGGATCAGGCAGTTCAGTTCCACGATCCGCCGCTGGCAAAACGGCTGCGCCCGGTACCCCACTTGACCCACGAACCGGGCTCAAAAGACCAAGACCCTGGCGGCAGCCCGACTTTGGGAGT
>WSZX01000375.1 GCA_013139935.1 Ardenticatenales bacterium | reverse complement strand
GGCAACGCCAAGACACATTGCGGCATTCCCACACCGCTCGAGATCGAATGTCGTCATCAGATCCCTGAATCCCCCCGCCTTAACTACTACGTTCTCTTTCGGAACCCTCACGTCCTCGAAAATGAGGTCGCATGACGGCATGCCTCGCAGACCCATGAACTCCTCTTGCTTGCCGAATGTAAACCCTGGCGTTCCCTTCTCGACTATGACCGCTCCGATTCCCTTATATCCGGGAATGTCCCCGAAACGACAATAGACAAGATAGTGGCTTGCCTCTTCTCCCCCTGAGATAAACACCTTGCGCCCGTTCAGGAAATATCCATCCCCATCTTCCACCAACTTTGTGGAGAGGGAAGTGAGATCCGAGCCCGCTTCCGGCTCGGTCATGCTAACCGAGACGCTCAGCTCGCCCTTGCATACGCCGGGCATGATAGCGGCCTTCTGCTCCTGCGTCCCGAAAGCGTCGATGACGGTTGCCGGGCCTATATTCGACTCGAACACGGGAGCGGCTATCACCGGGCTGAACTTCGCCAGTTGCTCGACAGCCAGTATGGCATTTATGCCAGGTTGACCGCCTCCGCCATGCTCAGGCGACAGGGTCATCCCCAGTAGCCCCAACTCGGCATACTTTTTGATCAAATGCGCAGGGAACTCCCCGGTCCTGTCGATCTCCACCGCCAGTTTCTTGAAGTCCTCCCGCTTTCCCATAGTGCGCAGCATATCAACAAGCATCCGTTGTTCTTCGTTCAAATCAAAGTCCATGTCTCTCTCCGTTATGCCGCCGCTAAACGCGATTCCAGCCGGCGAAATTTGACTCTTCAGATGATCGATGTCAGTTCCTTGATGTCCCCGACCTCCTCTAGTTCAAGCGATAGACGGATTACCTCGTCCAGAGCCTTCTCATCCTTTTGCGAGGCGAAACGCTTGACCTTGCCGGCCACGTCCTCGGAGGTCATCGGGTCCCGCGGGTCTCCCTTTGGGATGTCGACCTGTTTCGCCAGCGTCTGTCCACTCTTGAGCTTGATTTCCACCCGGCTCGAGGTCATGCCGGGATAGGCCATGGCCAGTTCCGGATCTACGTTGACTTTGACTCTCTGGGAAAGCTCGAGGATGGCGGAATCGGAAATCCGGTCCTCTCTCAGCTGCGCTGGCCCCATTTCTCCGTCGATCAGGCAAGCGGCAACGACATACGGCAACGAAAACTGCGCGGAGACGAAGGTACTTTCCCCGGTTACGCCTTTGCCCACGGCAACAGACGCAATATGGTATGTGTAGACATCCACTGCTTCAATGTCTTGCGGCCCAAAATCCTCTCTATCCACCAGTTCCAACGCCGCCTGTGCCGCACCGTGGGTATGTCTGCACGCAGTGTAGGGCTTGAAGTAAATGTCCATGATGGAGAAATGCTCACCGAGTTGTTCAGCAATTCTCTCCAGGGAGGGCTCGCTCCGGGTGGTGATCTGTGTGAAGCCTCCACCTAGATGCGAGCCTTCGAGAACGTAGGGAGCCCCGGTAATGCCGGCGCCGGCCAGTCCCGCAGCCGTCAGACCGGCGCTTGCCGCCTGGCCCCCCTGCACGATTTTCGAAGTATACCCGCCCATCAGATGCTCGGCCATCGAGAGGGGTGAGAGGTATCCCGCATTGCCCAACGAGTTGAGCATGCCTTCAGCATCGTGGCCCATGAGTTTAGAAGCCGCGGCCGCTGCTCCGAAGGCGCCGCAAGTGCCGGTGGGCAGAAATCCCGCCAGCGTATGGTGGGGATGCATCGCCGCAGCGATCCGGCCGGCAGCCTCGTAGCCCGCCACCACTGCTTCAATAACCTCTCTGCCGCCGCGGCCCCGATACTCTGCCACTGCAAGAGCAGCGGGGATGACGGCGGTACCTGGATGGTTCCCTCCGAACCGGAGTCCGTCCTGACCCTCTATTGCCTCGGCAGTCGTTCCGTTAAGAAATGCCGCATTGTGGATCCCTGTCTTGAATCCGCAACCCAGGGCCGTGGCGATCTCGGGCCCTCCCAATGAACGTATGTAGGACACTACCCCGGAGACGGCTTCCAGCTCCAGCGAGCCATAAACGTTAGCGAAAGAGTCCAGGATGCAGAGCTTCGTCTTATCGATCACCTCGGCGGGAAGGCGCTCCAGAGAAACGCTAGCGCAAAACTCCGCCAGCTTTCGCGTGTACTCCATGCTCTTCCCCATTTCTCGTCTCATCATTCGTGCCAGACGACATCACACGTAACCACGCCTCTCATAAGCTGAGAGCTTCCGGGTGGGGTCAAGTACTTCCCTCAGAACCCTGAGCTCCTCTTCGGTCGGCGGCTCCGTCTCGTGCACATCATCGGCCACCTTGAGGTCCCACGGAGTGTTCTCCCGAACCTCCTCTATCGAAGTGTCCGGATGGTAGGTTGCCAGATAGGCTTCGCCCGTGGCCTTATCGAAGCGCATCACGGCCTTGTTTGTGATGATGACTTGGGGGCCGGTATCCGGTGGAAGCCCCCATCTCTCCCTGGCTCCCGGGCCGTCGATGTATCCCGGGGTGGTGATGAAGTCCACCCTCTCGGCTAGCCGGCGGGTGTCGTGCAGGGCAATGATCAGCACCTTTTTCGCCAACGAGCCCATGGGATTTGCCCCGCCGCTGCCGGGAAGACGGCTCTTCGGATTATTGTAGTCTCCGATAACCGTGGTGTTGATGTTTCCATATTTGTCAACCTGGCTGCCCGACAGGAAGCCAACATCCACCCACCCCGCCTGCAGGAACATCCCCATTATGTCCAACAAGGTGCCTATCATGGCCGCTCCCGGATTCAGGCATGGGTCGCCTACGGACAATGCCGGTCTCTTCGGTTGCGCATCGAAGACACCCGATTCCTGCATCAACCTGGCGTTCGGCGCGTGGGTATGGCTGGCAATGTTGGCGCACATGGTGGGAAAACCAGTCCCGACCAGCACCACATCGTAGTCCCTGATCTCCCTGGCGCCGCAACAGGCCATGAGTTCGGGTTTTGTATAGTCGTCGGGATGGTTCTTCATCTCCAATGCTCCCGTTCTAGACCTTTCGACAATCTCGGGCGGCCTCAATACGTATAACTGACGGGGTACCCGTAGTCGAATTCTGCCTGGAGGTTCCTGAAGGTGGAGTACCCGAATCTTTCCACATAGTGCTGAATGTACTCGGTTCTGTTCTTGACACCGAATACCCATTCGTCAAGGAATTTCTGAAACCCCTCGACTGTGTTGGATGCCTGCTGGTATTGGTAGCCGAAGGAGAAATCGACGTCATAGAAACCCGGTGTATAGCCGGGGTGGGCACCGAAGGGTTCCTCCACGACGGCAACCACCCTGAAGTCTGGAACAATGGTACGAGAGGGGTCCTTTCCGATGGTCTCTCTGCTGACGATCCTCTCACAGCTCACGATAACCTTCTTCGCTGCGTTGGCTCCCACCTGGCAGTCGCCGCCAATGCCCCACATTTGGGCGTTTCCCAATTCATCCGCCTGCTGGACGTGAATTATCGCCACATCGGGGTGAAGCGCCGGCACCAGTATGGTTAGGCTCCCGTCAAAGGGCGAGTTGATCACCTTGTACTTGTCGTCTCCCATGAAGGACTTCACATTCATCAGGTCCGAGCCTGCCATGTCTTTGACGGGCACAAACGGCATCCCCATGGCGCCGGCCATGAGCATCATGGGCAACGATAGGTTGGTGTACTCTTCCACCTCTATCTTGTGCGGGACTCCCTTCTCGATAGAGCGCCGGTAGCAGCGCCCCAAGCCGAAAAAGCCAAGCGAAAGGAAAGTAGCGATGAACCGTTTCACCACGCCCGCGCCGATCATCATATCGAAGTCATCGGCCGCGTTGCTTCTGGTGAGCGTCAGTTCCTTCTTCCCCTGCCGAATGATCTCGTGTATGGCGGCAAACGGAGTCCTGCAGATGTAGCCGCCGATGAAGAGAAAGTCGCCGTCGTTGACATGTTCAGCCACGGCTTCCTTCATTGTTACGACTTTTGTCATCTCATACCCCATCTTCGGCCTACAGTTTGTATTCCATGCGGCTTATGATCTCGCTTTGGGCTGTCTCGCTCAGCCCCGTAAACAGGGCCGAATATCCGCTCACTCTCACCACCAGGTCGCGATACTTCTCCGGGTGCGCCTGGGCGTCTCTCAAGGTGGCGGAGTCGAGCATGTTGAACTGGGCCTGGCATCCTCCTTGCTGAAAGTACGTTTTCATGAGGGCCATGAGAATTTCGGGTTTGAGCCTGCTTCCGTCAAACCTCATGTTGAGGTTAACGCCGTTGTGGATGCGTGTGAGCGGCAGTTTGGTGACCGAGTTGAGCACCGCCGTGGGGCCGCTAAGGGCACCCCCGTTTGTGGGAGCAATTCCGTTGCCGAGAACATCACCGGCATGGCGCCCGTCCGCACTCGCGGCGGCAAATGCGCCCAAGACAATATGAAATCCAACGGTGAAGACCCCTGGCCAAAATCCACTGCCTCGATAGTTCCTGTGCTTCAGCACCTCGTCACAGAAATGCTCCAGCACTCTTGCTGCCATGGCATCCACTTCATCGTTGTCGTTTCCATATTTGGGAACCTTGTGCAAAAGGTACGATCTCTTGTCATCGGCATCGTCCCAGTCCTCCGCCAGGCAGCCGGCCAGCTCCTCCAGCGACATCACCCCATCCTCGAAGACCGCCTTCTCTACCGCATACAGACTGTCCACTACGTTAGAGAAACCAATGAGCTGAACGCCGGTGGAATTGTATATGGCCCCTCCACGGGTAAGGTCCAGACCCTTCTCCATCGGCCCGTCTATCATGGCCGATGCGAACGGAGACGGCACAAGCGCCGCGATGGCCCGGTCAAGCACTGCCATGCCTTTGGCCATCTGCCCCATGAAATGGGACACCTGAGCGTCGTACGCATTCCACACATCACCAAAGGAAGCAAATGTGGCAGGGTCTCCGCTCTCGACGCCGGACTGATGGCCGAAGATATTGTCCACGCCGTTGCTTAGAGCCAACTCGAGGCATTTGATTCCGCTGAACTGGACAGCGAAGGTCGAACCGAAGGTCTTGCCCTGCGCGTTCGGTTCAAGACATCCCACAACACCGTAATCGCGCGCATCCTCGAGGGTGTGTCCCGCTTCCTGTAGAGACTTGATAATTGTTTCATCGTTGAATAAGTGCATCAGAACGCCGTCTTTGGTGTATTCTATCGCCTTTCGGAAGAAATCCTCGGGCGCATTCGGGCTTAATCTGACCCCGAAGTCGGGCTGAACCGTCCGCACATCAGCATAAGCGTCCAGCCCGATGTAACTCAGTTCGTTGGTGGCATCTGCACCGTCGGCTCCAACGCCGCCGACCGTGACGTTCTGCGTCGTCTTCCCTTCCACGCCCTCGCCGGCGGGAACATACGCTTCCTCCAGGATATTCCATATCTCATTGGTCTTGATGAAGAGCAACGAGAGGAGTTCCCTGGCCTGCTCTGGGGTGATCCTGCCCGCTTCCCTGTCGGCCACGTAGTATGGATAGAGAATCTGGTCTATTCGACCCAGAGAAATCGAATTCCCCCCGGACTCTATCTGGGCGACGAGATGAATGAAATAGACAGATTGGACCGCCTCGTACAAAGTCTCCGCCGGCTGCTCGGGAACCCGCCGGCAGACCCTGGCTATGGCCCTTAGCTCCTCGGCCCGCCTCGGATCGGTTTCTTCCTCAGCCAGCGACGCCGCCAGATCGGCGTATCGATTGGCGAATCGTATGGTAGCTCTTAGTGAGCGGATCACCGCATCGTAAAACAGGCCCTTATCTTCCAGCCGCTCCTGAGGATCTAGTGCGTCATATCGTTCCTCAGCCTCCGCAATAATCCCCGAGAGCCCCAGCTTCAGCACCTTCGGATGGTTCATCGTGAAGTGGCCGATGCCATAGGTGATCTCCAAGACTATGGCAAAGACGTACTTGTCCATGTCCTCGGCCACGTCTGGCGGCAACCGATCTTCCAGCCGGTCCTCCACCGTCCTGCCGCGCCAGAAGGGGAGGATGTCCTCCCTAAGTTCCCGCTGCTCCTCCTCGGTGATCAGCACTCTCTGGAGTTCCCTCTGCCCAAAGGCCTCCAGGTCTCCCTCTATCCATTTCCACTTGTTCTCGGGAAAGAGCGGCGCCCCTTTGAGCTTACTGGTCCGGCATCCCACGATGAGTTCATCGTCTCTGATGACAACAGTCATGTTCTCGAGAATGTGCTCCAGCGCCATGCTCATGCGAGTAAGCGGGGGCAGGTTCCAGTTCGCGGCCATGGCCTGGGTTAGGTAGCGCGCCCGCTCGATACACACCTCGTGCGGCGCACCTATTATTCGCT
>WSZX01000320.1 GCA_013139935.1 Ardenticatenales bacterium | reverse complement strand
CGGCCGAGTTGTGCAGAAAGCCAAGCGAATTCAGTAGCCAGAACAGGTAGGTGACCAGCAATACGCCCATCGCCTTGGAGAAAGTGTAGCCGCGATCAGGTAGCCAGCGGAACAGCCTGAACGCCAGCGGCAGAACTGTCAAGCTCAGTATCTGCAGCACCAGCCACCATGCGACTGCCATTAGAAGGTCACTCATGCTCATGCCCTGGCTGGATTACCTCATAGATCACTGCTTTGTCATTGCGATACACATCAGCCAGCATTCCCAGCTCGACCATCAGATCGAATTTACCCAGGCCGACCGGACTATAGTACGCCTGTTCCAGAGGGCCCACGATCACGTATTTTACCTGGTATTCGGACAGGAGGTTCATTGCCTGCTGCGCGTCCGGCGTGTCGTAGAAAGCGGTCACATCATTGACCCGTCCGAACACCTCGGCGCTGGCGTCCGGAAAGCCGGCGCGATGCTGCCGGGTATGCCAATCCCACCCCACTACGGCTGGCAACCCCGTGTAGATGCTAATCCGATTGCCCCAGTGATAGGGTGGCGCATTCGCCTCCATGATTACGGGCGAGCCATTGACGTTGTCCTGGAGCCAGCGGATCACCCCATAGTCGTGTTCCAGTTCCAACTCTTGATCCCGGTCATGATAGGTGGAAGATAGCATGTACACCATGCCATCCAGCCCGGCCGGCGGTTGGTCAGCGTGAAAACGATCGGCGATCTTTGCCCGGGCGGCAGTGGGCGGATAGAGAGCGGCCGCAAAGACGAGCACAACCAGCAGCCCCCACCAAAACTGACGGAACGCCGGGCGCCAGCGGCGCACCGACTTCCAGTTCCATATCAGCGCCGCCCCACCGATTGCGCTGAACATGAGCCAGACCTGGGTGTAGAACTTGAATACGGTGTTCATCCGGCTGATGTCGCCAGAAAGGACTATGAGTTCCACTGCCAGGGTCAATGCCAGACCCAGCGCAAAGAGCATCAGCACGGCCCGCCGCTCGGGAGGCAGGCGCGATTGCAGAGCCAGCAGCCCGGCCGGGACCATCATCAGGAGAACGAAGGGGCCCACCGGCACACCCACGGTGAGCGTCCAGGCCATCAGAGCGAGGAAGAGCAGAACCCCCAGTCCAATGAGCCAGCGCCACGGTTCCAGCGCCTCCAAACCCTCATCCGTCAGGTGGCGGGCCCAATCGGCGAACTCACGCCCGAGCAGCGTGACAAGGACAAACAAGAAAAGCCCGTGCACAGCAAAGTAGGCCCATACAGGCGTGATGCCTCCCTCCCAGCGCATCACCTCACTGTAGGCGGGCACAAAGTTCTGGGTGAAAGGGAGGAAGAAGAGCGCACTGAGCCCAATCAAGGCTGCCACCCCCAGCCCCGCCCCAGCGAGCCGCAGCCACCGGCGGCCGATACAGCGCCAGGATGAGTAGACCACCGTCACAGCCCCAATCCCCAACATCGCCGGCCAATCCCACGTGTTGGTGGCCCGCAACACACCAATGGCCAATGCCCCCACGATCCACGCGATAGCCAGGGTGATGGCAGTTCGGCCGGCGATCCGCCGGAGGGTTGTACGCCGCCGGTGGGCCAATTGCGCCACACCCAGCGCCCACGCCAGGGCCAGAAGCACCAGAGGCATGTCGATCATGTGCGCATGCAGGTCAGCGTACAGGAATGTGAAAAAGGGGAACTCGGTGATAGGGCCGGCCTCGCCCTCACCGGGCGGGATGATGCGAGTGGCATCCCAATACCAGGAGCCGGTGTAGATCGGAATCCTCTCTCCCGAGAGATTGCGCACCAGACCCCGGCCGGTTTGCTCCAGCCAGCTCCCTGTAGTACCACCAAGTTTGTTCCAGCCGCCCACGATAGTCGAAACCTGCCCCAGGTTGCCGAGCAGCACCGCCAGAATGGCAGCCACCAGCCCGGCATAGAGCGCTTTCTTGCCCCAGGACCTCTCGCGCCTCCCCTCGTCCGGCAGGAGGCCATCCACGAGGTTCATGGCGGGAGGTGGGGGCAGGGCCCGCCGCCGGACCCCCTCCACCAGGTCAAATGAGATGGACATCGCGCCCATTCCGGTAAGCGAGAACAGCATCGGGAGCGCCAGATTGTACGCGACATGGGGCACAATCCCCAGCAGTTTGATGAGTGTGCCCACAAGCACATAGCCATAGTAGTAATAGTTGATATAGGCGCCGGCAAGCCAGGGATCGTAGGGCGGAAAGGTCGTGCTCCGGAGCACGGCATTCAGAAAGGCCAGGTTGATAGGCTTTTCCCCCCCCTTTGAGGGATGCCAGAGATCTGGGTTGCCGCTGCGGATGAGCAGGGAGATGATATAGAGCAACAGCGCAGCTCCCTCGAGAACCAGCAGCCAGCGCCAGTGCGATTTGAGGAACCGCCCCAACTCGCGCCGCCTCCACCAGCCCAATCCAGCACTGACAGCCGCCATCAGCCCGATCGCCAGCCAGATGGTTCCCTGGGTGTTGGGGAGCAGTTCGACGCTTACCGACAGCCAGGTGAGCCAGGAGACAACCAGCAAAGCCAAAGCCTTGCTCACCATGTAACCCTTGCTGGGCAGCCCGTTCAGGGCCACGAAAGCGATCGGAAAGACTAACCAGCCCAGAACGACGACGGACAACCACCAAACGGCCGCTCCCACCACCGGGCGACGACTCAGAATCCCATCCGGGTCGAACAGTTCCCGCCAGGTGCCGCCCGCTCGCTGTTCGGCCAGAGCATCCTCGGAGAGGAACATGCTTTTCTCTTCGCCCCCAGAGGTCTCGGAAACCGGGCCGCGAGCCAGCAGCGCATCGAGCAGCTTGGAGCGTCTTGCAGCCTGCCCTTCCTCGGTATAACCTAGCGGGCTGCTGCCCCGCCGGTCCCCCAGGTCCACCGCATCCAGCAGTGCCCGGCCCCCGGCCGATGACTAGTCGGACCGCTTTTGAAAGATCCAGACGGGCGGGTGGTCATAGACGGAGAATGCCTCCTCGGCCGCCCAGGTCCCCGGAGGGGGCCAGCCCACGGACGGCTCTTGGCCCCAACCGAGCTTACCAA
>WSZX01000089.1 GCA_013139935.1 Ardenticatenales bacterium | reverse complement strand
ATGACGCCCAAAGCCCTACCGGCCTCATTCATCGGCACGACGGGCTGCCATGATCGTTTCCCGGTGGCCCGATCAGGTTGGCTCCGCTATAATCCCACACAGGTTGGTCTCACACCTGTGCCAGAGGAAAGTGCTTGTGTCTGGTCCGTTGCTGCGCACCAAGCTTTACCTACCCGGCCCCCGATCGGCCGCACAGTTGGTACCGCGCCCGCGCCTGATCGAGCGGCTGAACGACGGTCTGGACGGAAAACTGACATTGGTCTCGGCTCCGGCCGGGTTCGGCAAGACCACGCTGTTGAGCGAATGGGCCGCGGGCTGTGGCCCGCGTACGCGCGTGGCCTGGGTCTCGCTGGACAAAGGCGATAACGACCCCTCCCGTTTCTGGGCATACGTCGTCGCCGCGCTGCAGAGCGTCTGTGAAGATTTCGGGGAAGGCATCCACGTTTCGCAGTCCCGGCCGCCCCCAATCGAAACGATTCTTTCCGGATTGATCAACGAGATGGTAGGGATATCAGGACCATTCGCCCTGGTGCTTGATGACTTTCACATGATTACAGCACCGCAAGTCCATGCTGGATTTTCCTTCTTGCTGGACAACTTGCCGCCATCATTGCACCTGTTTCTCTCCACCCGGGCCGACCCACCCTGGCCACTGGCGCGCCTCAGGGCGCGGGGCGAGATGACGGAGCTGCGCGCCGATGACCTGCGCTTTTCCCACCAGGAGGCCGCAACCTTTCTGAACGGCGTGATGGGGCTGCACCTATCGCCGGAGAACGTGGCTGAGCTGGAGGCTCGCACCGAGGGCTGGGTCGCGGGTTTGCAGTTGGCAGCCCTTTCAATGCAGGGACGAGAAGACATCGACACCTTCATCAAGGCTTTTGGCGGCAGCCACCGTTTCATTCTGGACTACCTGGTGGAGGAGGTCCTGGATCGGCAATCCAGTGACATTCAGGAATTCCTGCTAAAGACCTCAATCCTTGACCGGATGACCTCCTCCCTGTGCGATGCTGTCACCGACCGCGATGATGGACAAGCAATCCTGCCTCGTCTAGACCAGGCGAACCTGTTCATCGTCCCACTGGATGACGAGCGGCGCTGGTATCGCTATCATCACCTGTTTGCCGATCTGCTGCGCAGCCGTCTGGAGCAGACCCAGCCTGAGCAGGTTCCCGCTCTGCACCGCCAGGCAAGCAAGTGGTACGAACAGAATGGGCTGATCTACGAGGCAGTGACCCATGCGTTGGCGGCTGGGGATGCTGAACGGGTGGGGCGCCTGATCGCAGGAAACGCCCTCACCATGATCTACCACGGCCAGTTAACCACCTTGCTTCGATGCCTGGAGGCACTGCCCGACGACATAGTGCGTTCGCGGCCGTGGCTGTGTGTCGCCTATGCCTGGGCACTGGCATATGCCGGTCAGTTGGATGCTGTCAAACCGGTCCTGCAAGCCGCCGAGACGGCATTGGCTGGTCTTGAAGCGACTGGTGAAAATCGGCACGTTACAGGCCATGTCGCCGCCATCCGCGCCTACTCTGCAGACCTCAGAGGAGAATACTCTCACGCCGCAGAACTCGCTCGTGAAGCCCTGGAACGCTTGCCCGACGAGGACCTGATGATACGCGGCTTTGCTTTGTCGCTACTGGGCACCGCGCTGCGAGACAGCGGTGATCTCGTGGCAGCGACTCTGGCATCCACCGAAGCTGTAACCATCAGCCTGGCGGCCGGCGATGTCCGCGTCGCCGTGACTGCGCTCTGCGAACTGGCCATCCTACTAATCTGGCAAGGGCAGCTTCGCAGAGCGGCCACACATTCCCGGGATGCGCTGCAGCTCGCAGATGGCTTTGCCGGACAGAGTGGGCAGCAGTTGCCTGCCACAGGGCTCGCCTATGCACGGCTGAGCAGTGTGCTGCGCGAGTGGAACGACCTGGAGGCTGCAACGCACTATGCGAGAAAAGCCGTCGAATTGTGCGAGCAGTGGGGGCAGGCAGACATCTCGATAGTCGGCTATTCCTGTCTGGCAAGAGCGCTCCAGGCGACGGGGGATTCGGACGGTGCGCTCAACGCAATCCAGAGGATGAGGCAGATTGCGAGCGCTGTGTCACCCTACTATGGTGCCTTGGCAGCAGTTTGGGAGGCGCAACTACAATTGGCTCAGGGAGACACAGCGGCGGCCCGTTGGGCGCGGGAGAGCGGCCTGAGCGTTGATGATGAGGCCAACCTAGATGTGGAGAGTGCGTACCGCACCATCGCCCGGATCCTCATCGCTCAAGGAGAGTTCGATCCGGCCCTGAGGTTGCTTGCGCGGCTGTTGAAAGCATCAGAGACCGCAGGAGCCATAGGTTATGCGATCGAAATCCAGGTCCTGCAGGCGATGGCCCACCATGCGCGGGGAGAGGGTGACAAGGCTTTGCCTATTCTAGAACGGGCCCTTTCCCTCGCCGAGCCGGAAGGCTATGTGCGCACCTTCATAGATGAAGGCGAGCCGATGGGACAATTGCTTCGGCAGGCGGCCGCCCGGGGGATAGCGGTGGGCTATGTCGGCAAGCTGTTGGCAGCATTGGAACAGGAGACAGAGGACAGGCACCGACTGGGGAGAGCAGTTCCTGGGTCAATGGTCGAACCGCTGAGCGAACGTGAGCTCGAGGTCCTGAGGCTCTTGACCACTCACTTGTCAAGCACTGAAATCGCCAGGGAGCTCATCATCTCCGTGAACACGGTTCGCTCCCATATCAAAAGCATCTACAGCAAACTGGATGTCCACAGCCGGGAGGACGCAGTTCAAAGAGCCGAGAAGCTCGATTTGTTGTAGCCGGCCGACAGAAGCGCCGCCTTGACAGCCTCCCCCAAGCTGGCGGAGGCCTTTTTTTTGCACCTCTGGGCGAGTCCGCGAAATCACCTACGTCAATCACCCACCCTGGGGATGACAACTCACCCGGTCTGCGGCTATTCTATATGCGCAGTATAGGTAGCAGGCACGACTTGGCACAGAAAATTCTGAAGGTGAGAAAGTTGATCACGGTACGCGATATCCTGGTTGAACGTGCCCGGC
>WSZX01000144.1 GCA_013139935.1 Ardenticatenales bacterium | reverse complement strand
GCCCCGGCCGCGCCGGCGTACACGGCTGCCAGGAAAAAAGCCTGCAATTTGTACTTGAAGAGGTTGACGCCCAGAAGTTCGGCCGCCAGGTCGTGATCACGGATCGCCACGAATGCCCTCCCCAGGCGTGATCGGGAGACGTTGTGCGCCACGACTGTGGCAAAGATGAGCACGGTCAGGGTGAGGTAGATGTAACGCTGAGGGCTGTTGAACTCGAAACCAAACAGCACAGGAACTTGCACGTTCAACCCCTGGGCTCCATTGAGCACATCCGGGAAGGCATTGCGGGTGAACCAGGGGATGATGAACTGCGCCGCCAGGGTGGCCATCACCAGGTAAAAACCCTTCACCCGCAGGGATGGCAGACCAAAGAACAGGCCGACCAACCCCGCTCCCAGGGCCGCGGCCGGCAGGGCCGCAAAGAACGACCACCCGAGCTCGTTGACCAGCAGCGCCGAAATATACCCCCCCGCGGTCATGAATGCCGCCTGGCCCAGCGATATCTGGCCGGTATAGCCGGTGAGCAGGTTCAACCCCTGCACGGCGATGATGGTGATACCGATGCGGTTGATCAACGACACCACGCCCTGGCTGGCGTAGAAGGGGAGCGCGTACAGCGCCAGGATAAAGGCGAACAACAACGCCCACTGCCATCGTCGCCGGATGGTGGTCATGTCGTGGGTGTAACTGGTGTCAAACTCGCCCGCCGGTCGTAGCATAGCCATTAGTTAGACCCTTTCAATGCGCTTTTGGCCAAAGAGACCCTCCGGCCGGATAATGAGGACGATCAGAAGCACTATGTAAGGCATGATCTCCGACGTGTGCCGCACAAGGGGGGCCTTGGAGGCCGACACGACCCCCTGAGAAAGTCCGATGACCAGGCCCCCGATAATCGCCCCGGGGATGGATTCCAGCCCACCCAACAAAACCACCGGAAAGGCTGCCATCACCACGACCGATAGACTCGTGTCGAGGCCGCTGGAGGTCGCCAGCAAGACACCTCCCGTCGTCGCCACCACCCCGGCCAACGCCCACGAGAGGCCAAAAATGCGGTGGATGCGCAAGCCGACGCTCTGGGCCAACTCGTGGTCCTCAGAAGCGCCCCGCATCGCCAGGCCGATCCGGGTGAAACGAAAGAAGGCACTGATGACCAGTACCCCCAGGATGGCGGCCACGAATGACCAGACCAGGTTTTGCTTCAAGATGACGACGATGGGGTTTCCGTTATGGACAAACGGTGTGATGATCCGGTACGGGTCAGAGGCCGAGAAGATTTTGGGGAAATTCCGCTGTACGCCGCCAAAGAGCAACAGCGCCATGCCCTGTAATACCTGGCTCAAGCCCAAGGTCATCAGGATGATGGATAACAAAGGCTGGCCGGTCATCGGCCGCAGCGCCAGCCGCTCGATGATGAGCCCCAACAGGGCTGAGAGCGCCAGGGCCATGATGATCGCCAACCACAGGGGAAAGCCCAATTCCACCGAGAACCACCAGGTGACCAGCGCGCCCAGCAGCAGCAGTTGGCCTTGAGCAAAGTTGAAAATGTAGGTTGACTTGAAAATCAACACCAGGCCCAGTGCGGTCAGGGCCAGCGGCCCGCCGGCCAGCAGGCCTGTCACCGTGAACTGCGGCAGCAATTGCCAATTCATCTTGGGAGAGCCTCCGCTTCCAGTGTTTCTACGCGCACTGTCGTCTCGACAACGCTCTCCCGCCCGTCGCGGTATTTGACGGCCGCCCGCACCTGCACCTCATCGCCGCCTCTGTACATGGTGGTGATCATCTCCTCATACCGCTGGCTCAACAGGCCCCGCCTTAGCTTGCGGGTGCGGGTCAACTCGCCCTCGTCAGCGTCGAACTCTTTGTGCAGGAGCACAAACCGGCGGATGCGCGCCGCCGCCGGCAGGACGCGGTTGACCCGTTCCACGTCTTGACGGATCAAAGCGTATACTTCAGGTTTCTGGGAGAGGTCCACAAAGGTGGTGTAGGGCAAGCCCTCCTTTTCCGCCCAGCGGCCGACGTTATCAAAATCTATGTTGAGGAGCGCAGTCACAAAAGGTCTGTCCTCGCCGCCCACCGTCATCACGTCCCGGACGTAAGGGCTGAACTTGAGTTGCCCTTCAAGGTATTGGGGCGAATACTTTTCACCGCTGGTCAGGGTGATCATTTCCTTCACGCGATCCAGGTAGATCAGGTGCCCGTCCTGATCCAGGTGGCCAGCATCACCGGTATGAAACCAGCGCCGCCCCTGGCCATCGGTGTGGACAGCTCTCTTGGTGGCCTCGGGGTTCTTGTAATACCCCTGGAAGACGGTCCCCCCGCTCACCAGGATTTCGCTGCTCTCCGCGATTTGGATCTCCATGCCCGGAGACGGTACCCCGACGGTCTCGAACCTCACGTCGTTCCCCACGTGTAGGGTGTGCACCTGCGCCTCCGTGGAGCCGTACAGTTGTTTGATGTTCACCCCAATAGCCCGGAAAAAGCGAATCACGTCCGGGTTCAACGCTGCACCCGATGAGTAGGCTGATTTGACCCGCGTCAACCCTAACTTGTCACGCAAGGGAGAAAAGAGGGCAACCTCCCCCAGCGCGTTTAGCGACCTCCAAAGCAGCCCCACTGGCTTGCGCTGCTCATAGCGCAGACTGGCGACTTTGTAGCCGATCGGCATAAAGATTCTGTACAGGAGACGATTGAGCCACGATGTCTCGGCGATCTTGACCTGGACCAGCGCCATCATGCTCTCCCACA
>WSZX01000182.1 GCA_013139935.1 Ardenticatenales bacterium | reverse complement strand
CTTGCTAAGTAACTACCCTTGACAGCCTGCGAAACACGTGGACCGCTGACCGGGCAGGAAATCGCAACGTGGCGGTCCCGTTTGAGGCAGTGACCGGCGGATGATATAATTCCGGCCGCTGCCTCAGGCTGGATGCCCTGGGTTTGCTGAATGATGACACATGGTAGCGAATGGCTGCCCGCCAACGTGGAGGTTGTTTCTCATGCGCACAAGTTTCGATCGACAAGCCACCATGGTGGTAGCGATGGTAGCGCTGCTGCTACTCTGTGCCTGCTCTTCCGAGCCGGATGCCACAGGTACGCCCACCAAGACTCCAGGCGCTCTCCAGCATTCAGCCGCCACCAAGCCTCCTCCAGTCATGGCAACGTCTATGGCGACCGTTACCCCAAGGGCTCCATCTCCCACGCCGGAGCCCGAGCCGAGAGGGACACCCCAACCCGAGGTAATCGAAGGGCTAATCGGGCCCGAGGTCTATGACCATGACGTGAACCCTCTCACTGGAGAGGTGATGACTGACCCAACCGTGCTGGACCGCCGCCCGGTGGCGGTCAAATTCTCCAACTATCCACCGCAGTATGTTCGCCCCCAGGCGGGGCTGGACAAGGCTGACCTCGTGTTCGAGCACTATGCAGAAGGGGGGGTAACCCGGTTGACAGCCATCTATTATGGACAGGGAACCAGCCAAGCGGGATCGATACGCAGCGGCCGGATGATTGACCTGGAGATCCCGGCCATGTATCAGTCCGCCTTTGCCTATTCGGGCGCCAGCGCTGGGGTGAGGGAAAAGATCCGCTACTCGGACTTTTATGAGCGGGTCATTTCGCCCGATTTCGGCTATGGTGAGCCCTATTTTTATCGCATGCCACGAGCTGGTGTACCTTTCGAACACACTCTATTCGCCGATCTGTACGACATCTGGGCCTGGTTGGATAGCAATGACAACAACACCCGCCCCGAACTCAAGGGACTAGCTTTCAGCGACATGCCGCCGGCGGGTGGGGTCCCGGTCAGCAGTTTGCTGGTAGGTTATCTCTCGGCGGACTGCCAAGTCAAATGGGTTTACACGCCAGCCACCGGCCGGTACCTGCGTTGGCAAGGCGGCGCAGCGCACACCGAGCTAATCAACGGTACTCAACTCTCGGCCGCCAACGTCGTCATTGTGGGCGCACATCACAAAGATACCGATATTCTGGAAGACCATGTGGCCGGCGGGCATTACTCTGTCCAGATTCAGATCTGGGGTGACGGCCCGGCCTCCCTGTTCCGCGATGGTCAGCGCTTCGAGGGTCGCTGGCAGCGTACAGACCGCGAGGACATGCTTTCTTTCACCGACCTGGATGGGAATATCCTTCCATTCAAACCAGGGAACACCTGGTTCCAGATGGTGCCACTGGGATTCGATCGACTGATCGTCGAACCCTAGGAGGCCAACTTGCGCCAGCCAGTGGTGCTGCCCTGAGAGAATCCCGATGGGTTGCCGGTCCCCCGTCCGGCCGTGCGGCGGTCGCGGGGGACTAGGCCGTTGAAATCAGCATGTGGCTGGCACGCCCGTTCTGGTGGGATGCTAGCGCCGACATCGACTGGTCCCCCCTGGTCTAGGTTTCGCCACCGGCCGCCATCCCCGCGAGCGCGCCGCTCGTAAAGGCATACTGCAGATTGTATCCCCCGCACGGCCCCACTATGTCGAGCACCTCGCCGGCCAGGTAAAGCCCCTTGACCCAACGGGACTCTAGCGTGCGCGAGTCCACTTCGGTGACCGGCACTCCCCCGGTTGATAGTTGGCTAAACTGGAAACCTCGCGTACCCTTGACCATCACCGAGACCCCGGTGAGTAGATCGAGCAGTCTTTCCAGCTCTTGCTCCGACACCTGGTTCAGATGCGCGTCGGCCGGGAATCCCGCCAACTCCAAGAGAACCGGTGGGATTTTCGCCGGAAGGACTGCCCCCAGCAACACCCGCAGCGGGAACGGGTCAGTTCGCTTGCGAGCAACCAACCGGTGCAGTTGATCCAGATGATGCGGCACCAGGTTGACGGTCAGCATCAGCGGCGAACCGTCCCTAGCATGAGTGCTGATCAGGTGGCTCAGATCCATCGCCGCCGGCCCGCTAAAACCAAACTGGGTGAACATCAGGTTGCCCAGAGTCTCTCCCAGCTTTGTTCTCCCCCGGTACAGTGCCAGCCCCACATCCAGTCGCACTCCCTGGAGCTTGTGGAACCGTTTGACATCGGCCCGTATGGGAACCAGCGCCGGCCGAACGGGAACGATCGTGTGCCCCAGTCGTTCCAGCAGGGGAAAGAACTCCCCTCTTGACCCGAGCGCTGGCTGCGCCTTGCCACCGGTCGCCACAACAACCCGCTCGACGGTGTAGTTGTGCAAAGGCCCGCCAGCCTCCAGGACGAACCCCTCATTTGCCGGCCGGACGTTGTTGATGTTGATTTGAAGATTAAGCTCCACCGCGGCCTGCTCAAGTGCAGCGGAAAAAGCGGCCACCACGGTAGCAGCCGAGTTGGAAAGCGGATAGTACCATCCATCGGGGGTAGCATAGGTGGGGATACCCAGATCCATCAGGGCGTCGATCAATTCCTTCCGGCCGAAGGCTGCCAGTGCCTGCTCCAGAAAGACCGGGTCGGCACAGGCATAGCACCCGGCGGCCACGCTCGCGTTGGTCAGATTGCACCGGCTGTTGCCAGTTACCAGCAACTTGCGGCCGACCGTCCGGTTGCGATCGAACAGCAGCACGCGCGCCCCCCGCCTCGCGGCCTGCAGCGCGGCCATCATCCCGGCCGGGCCTGCGCCAATGACTCCTACTACCGACATCTACCCCGCCCTCAAGCCTGCCACGGCTGTACCAGTCGCACAAAACGGACCGCATCCAGAGCGCAAGTCATGATGCCGCCGGCATACCCCGCTCCTTCGCCCAGCAGGTAGAGGCCCGGCGTGGTCATCGATTCATAGTTCTCATTGCGCAGGATCCGTACCGGGCTGGAGGTGCGACTCTCGAAACCGATCAGCACCCCATTGTCCACAAAGCCTCCCAGCTTTCGGTCGAACGCGGCCAGGCCAGCCCTGAGTGCCGGGATAATGGATGGCGGGAGAATCGTGTTGAGATCGGCCGGCGTCAATCCCGGCTCGTAGCTGGCCGGTGGAAGGGTGGAGGATGGCTCCTGGCGCATGAAATCCCGCGCCCGTTGAGCCGGGGCACAGTACCCACCGCCCCCGGCAGCAAACGCAAGCTCCTCAAAGCGGCGTTGGAAAGCGATCGCCTCCAGCGGGGACCGGAACCCGTGGGCTGCGGGATTGATGCTGACCACGATTGCGCTATT
>WSZX01000190.1 GCA_013139935.1 Ardenticatenales bacterium | reverse complement strand
TCACCAGGCTGGGCGGCCTGCGCGGCGTTCAGGGTCACGCCCACTTGAACGAGACCGGTGTCGGCCAGCAAGATTCCCGCTTCGGGCTCCTCGGAGAGCCAGGGCACATCGGTCGGAGCGCCACCGGTCAGATAGAGGATGCTGTTATGCACCAGTTCGGGCATATCGCAGGCATCGGACCATGCAGCCTGCGAGTACACCTGGAGGTTGAAGCCCACGACATTATCATTGTTAGCAATGAATATCTTGCCGTCTTCCCAATCCGCCAAACGGGTGGCGCCGGGAGCCAGGCCCGGATCCTGATGGCTGTACTGGCTGGGGAGCCAGTCGAGCACGATGGTGCCTACCCCATCCATGATCGGGTGATCGGGCCTGTAGACCGTCCCCACCGAAGGAAAGGTGTCATAGTCATTGGCGGCAGTCGCAAAAGGCCCATAATCCTCACTCAGGTACCGGCCGTCCAGCGCCCACCGGTCAAAGCTGTGGGTATAGAGCGTATCGATGGCCTTGCCCCCGCCGTCGATATAGTCCGCCAGGGCATCACCCACATCGATCGGATCCATGCCGCTGCTGGACCAGGTGGTGTTGTTGCCAAAGATGACCACGTCGTAAGAAGCCAGATCACCGGCCGTGGGAGCACCGGCGGCCGCATCCCACCAGGTCACATGGAGGTCACTGAATCCCGCCAGCAGCCCCGATAGCTTGGAAGCGTCGCTGTCAGGGGTCAGGAGCAGTACCTCCACCGTCCCGGCCGCAGGGGTATAGCCGCCATCGATCTCTTCCAGCTCAAAAGTGAGCCCGGCCGCCCCGCTGTTGCTGATGGTGACCGGCAAGGTAGCCATCTCGCCATAGTCGAGTGTCGCGCTGAGACCAGACGGTTCGACGGCCAGGCAGGGCTGTGACCAACGCAAGCTCAGGTCAGCCGTGGTCGTCGTCCCACCGGTGACGGTCACCCCGGCCGCGGTGGCCGGCTGGTGACCGGCGAAGGTGACCGCTATGCTCAACGGGCTGTGGACCTGGTCCAGCCAAAGCTGGTAGATCCCATCCGCATCGGTGGTCACCGTCCAACTAACACCGGTGCTGCTCACCACCACCTCGGCCTGCTCCAGAGCGGCCGGATCCGCGTCGCAGTAGCCCAGCCCACTGACGGCGCCCTGCAGCTTTCCCCACGCGTCCGGCGCCTGGACAGCCATGACAACCGGGATGTCAGCAACGAGATAGGGCGTGTCGTGGACGATCCTGAGGCGCGCACTGTATTCGCCCGGCTGGGCGATCTCGGATCCGCTCGCATCAAAGCTCACTGTGATCTGCTGGGTGCTCCAGGCAGGTATTGTGCCGGTGATGGGGTCCTCGCCCAACCATAGAACGTCCGGTGGCAACCCTCCGGTGGCAATGCCAAATGCATCCAGCTCAACACCGATGCCGTCCCCAATCGTGCTCACCAGCGTCGTGGCCCCGGTGCCGGTATCGGCGATCCGCAGTTCGGCCGCACTGGTCGAGTTGTTGTAGGCCGCCAGGTAGAGAGTGCCTGCATCCTCGTCGAAATCCATTCCTTGGGCATAGCTGGCGTCAAAGCCAAGCGAGCCGATGGATGTCACCTGGCCCGTCTCCTTGTCAATGGCCACCAACTCATCACCAATTATGTCCACACCGTATAAATCACCGGCCGAATTGGCGGCGATATCGATGATGGCGCCGCCGGCAGCGCTGCCCACGGTCGCCGGTGCGCCCGTGGCGAGATCCAACGTGTAGAGCGTGTTGACCGAACCGCTGCTCGACACGGCGTACATGACCCCGGTGGTCGGGTCTCCGGCCATTCCGGTCCAAACGTGCCCGCTCGCGGCCGCCGACGGGCCAATGGCGGTCAGTTTGCCGGTGGCCGTGTCCAGGGCGTACAATGTGCTGGTCGCATTGTCAATCACATACAGGACTGAAAAGTCTCCGCCGAGAAAATCGCCGGCATAGAAATCTCCGGCTGCGTCTGCCACGGCCGTCAGGGTGATCGCATTATCAAGGCTGAACGACACCAGTTCCGCACCCTCCAGATCAATGCCATAGGCCTGCACCCCGCCCACCAACTCGAACGAGCCCGAATGGCCGGCCGCCACAGGCGCTACCTTTGAGTCGCGGGCCGGCGCCCTGCCCAGGGGGGCAGGCGTTGAGCCGGGCGGCAACGCGTCGGCGGCAGAAGCAAGCACCACGGCTGGCAGGTGACCTCCATCATATTCCTGCAGCTCAAAGCTGGCTGCCAACCCGCCGTCATTGATCAAAGAGAGGGACGACGAGATCACTCCGCCCATGCGTAGGGACACCTCCAGCGCCTCGGGTGCGGCCGATAGGCGGCCGGCTGCCAGGTAGAAATCCTGCCCCACGGTGTCATCCTGCAGGACATCCACAATCGCCACCTTTCCTCCGTAAGAGGCCATGGTGGCGGTAAGTGTATGCCGACCGGCGGCCGAGAACAGCGTATAGAAACCATCGTCCACCGCCGGGTCATCGGCCGTGGAACTGGAGATCACGGTCTCCCCGTCGTCGCTACTAATGGTGGCCCCCACCAGCGCCTCGCCCAGGTTTCCGTCGTACACATTGCCCACCACCAGACCGCCCGAGCGAGGATAGCAGGCCTGCCGGCCCACCAGCACGTCATCCACCTGCCAGTACCAATCATAGTCGGCGCCATGGTAGTGGAATCGAACCACGACATCCGACTCGCCGGCCGCCAGGGACGAAATATCCACCTGGGCGGTCTTGGGCCCGCGGTCGCTGGCGCCAGAACGGTTCCAGACATTGGTCCAAGTGCCGCCGTCCACACTGACATCCACGTCAGCGACTTCATTCCCGCCCGATGAGTACCAGTAGAAATCGTACTTGAACTCCAGGATGGGCGCGTCCAGATCAGTCAGGTCTACTGACGGCGACCTGAGCGCGGTATCCATGCTCAAGTATCCCTCGTGATCGCTGTCGGCGATGGCAAAGCTGCCCGCGCCGCCCGAGTTGTTGCCGCGCCCACCGGGATCGTTGAAACGCCAGACGGCGCCGGTGTCAGCATTGTCCACCACCGTCCATCCGGCCGGCGCAGCGGAATCGTCAAAGGCCTCATATAGCCCGGTGGTCTCCACACGATAGCCGGGCGCGGTGCAGGTCGCCTCGTCGGCCATGAGACTGAAGTGCTCACTGAGGTCGCCCGTCAGCGG
>WSZX01000176.1 GCA_013139935.1 Ardenticatenales bacterium | reverse complement strand
TGGTCGAGGGGCTAGAGGCGGAGGTAGCAGACCGCACGGCCGACATCCGGGCTGAACAGGAAAAGATCGAGACGATCCTGCTCAACGTGGGGGATGCCATCGTCATGTTTGATGCCGAACTGCGGGTCAGGTACATCAATCCTGCCTTCACGTCCCTATCTGGCTATCTGCCGGAGGAGGCGCTGGAGCAAGACATCTTCCGCCTGATTGGCCGCGGAATGGCCGACCAACCCCGGGAGTCACTGGAAAAGGCGTTGGCAACCGGCAATAGCTGGCGGGGCGAATTGGCCCTCCAGCGCAAGGATGGACGCCTGTACGACGCAGCGGTATCCGTCTCCCCCATTCGCGATGCAGAGGGCCGCCTCACGGGCTATGCTTGCAGTCATAATGATATTAGCCGTTTCAAAGAGTTGGACCGTGCGCGGAGCCAATTCATCACCAACGTCTCCCATCAACTCCGCACGCCGGTGACAAACATCAAGCTCTATGCCAACTTGCTGCGCCGGGGCAGTCGACCGGAAAAGACCGAGCGCTATCTGCAGGTGTTGGAAGACCAGTCCGATCGGCTGGGAGATCTTATCCAGGACATTCTAGAGATAATCGCGCTGGACAGCGGCCAAGCGGTCTCCGTCTGGAAGCCAATCATGCTATCTGCTCTGATCCAGGATGTCATCGTCCGCTTTCAGAGCCGAGCGAGCGCGGCCCATCTGGCCTTGGAGGCGAATTCCATCCCCGTGGACTTGCCCCTGGTTATGGGGGACCAGGCCCGGCTGACCCAGGCATTGGGTGAGCTGGTGGAGAATGCGATCATCTTTGCCGGGGAGCAGACCGGGGACCTGACGTCGGCCGGCGGGAGCGTGACGATAACGCTGGAGACTCGTACGGTGGAGGAACAACCCTGGGTCACCATTGCCGTACGCGATACCGGCCCCGGCATCCCGGCCGAGGAACTGCCAAAGATATTCGAGCGCTTTTTCAGAGGAGGTCTTGCAGAATCGGGACATGTGCCGGGCGCTGGTTTGGGTTTGAGCATTGCACAGGAGGTGCTCCAGGCCCACGGCGGCCATGTGACGGCAGAGAGCCAGATGGGCAGGGGAAGCACCTTGACTCTCTGGTTGCGGGCACTTGGATCGGCTAGCGTCGAGTAGGACCACACTGGGAGGAATCCATGAGGGACAGACCAGGTTGTTTGCAGGGGTTGATCAGACTCGCTTTGCTCAACTGGCTCTTTGACCTCTTGCAGGAGAGGTTCGGCTTTGCCCGTGGCTGCTCCTGCACCGGGGTTGGCTGTGGCCTCATCTTGCTGGTCTTTCTCATCATGTTGTCGTGCGGCGCCATCGCTGGAACGGACTGGTTCTCGATCTGGTGACACAGAGACTTTTCCAGTTCGTCGCCTCCCTGCCTGGCCCCATTCGGGATGTGACGGCCGACTCACGCCGGGTAAATCCCGGTTCTATCTTTATCGCCGTACCGGGTGGCACCTTGGATGGCCACAGCTTTATCCCCCAGGCGACACAGAACGGCGCCATAGCCATTATCGGGGAGCGACCAAGCCCGGATCCGGCAAGCTCCTCGGTGCCCTACCTGGCTGTCCCCGACGCCCGGCGGGCACTTGCTGCCCTCTCGGCTCATCTGCACGACTATCCATCCCGGCAGATGATCATGATTGGCATCACGGGCACCGATGGCAAGACTACGACCGCTAATCTACTCCACCACATCTTGACCGCCGCCGGACTCCGGTCCGGGCTGATCAGCACCATCAATGCCGTGTTGGGACAGCACGTGGCGGACACCGGGCTGCACGTCACCACGCCCGATGCGCCGGCCATGCAGGCCTTCTTGGCTGAGATGGTCAGCGCAGGCCTGACCCACTGCATCCTGGAAGTCACCGCCCACGGATTGGCCCAGCACAGGGTCGCTGAGTGCGATTTCGATGTGGCGGTCATCACCAACATCACGCACGAACATCTCGATTACCACGGCGACTATCGGGCATATCGTGCGGCAAAGGCGATGCTATTTGAGAATCTCTCCACCGCTGCCCGCAAGCCGGGGCAACCCAAAACAGCGATCCTGAATGTTGACGACACCTCCTTCGAGTACCTCCGCGCCATCCCGGTTGATCGCCAGTACTGCTACTCGCTGTCAGGGCCGGCCGACCTTACTGCCCGCAACCTCCGTTCAGTGCCTGGGGGAACCGCCTTTGACCTCGTGACGGACGATGGCGTCTTCCCCATCCGGACCCATCTGGTGGGGACACACAACGTGTGCAACGTCTTGGCAGCGGCCGGTGCTGCCCTGGCGCTCGGTCTGCCGGTGGATGCTATCCAGCGCGGGTGCGCGAACCTGCCAGGAGTCCCAGGTCGGATGGAGCGGATTGATGCTGGCCAACCCTTTACCCTGATAGTCGATTTTGCCCACACCCCTAACGCACTGCAAAGCGCTATCGAGGCTGGCCGAGAGATGGTGCGCCCTCACGGCCGGGTGATCACCGTCTTTGGCAGCGCTGGGCTGCGGGATGCGGCCAAACGTCGCCTGATGGCCACGGCATCAGTCCGCCACGCCGATCTGACCGTGTTGACAGCCGAAGATCCGCGCACCGAGTCGCTGGATGCCATTCTGGCCGCGATGGCAGCCGGCTGCAGATCAGAAGGTGGAATAGAGGGAGAGACCTTCTTTTGTGTCCCCGATCGACTGCGTGCCATCCACTTTGCGCTCACTCAGGCCCGGCTGGGAGATGTTGTGCTGGTGTGCGGCAAGGGCCACGAGCAATCCATGTGCTTCGGGGAAACCGAGTTCCCCTGGGATGATCGCCAGGCAGCCCGCAGGGCACTGCTCGCCCTGGCGGCTCACCAGCCGCCTCCCGATTCCGGTCTGCCAACATCGGACGAATAAGCAC
>WSZX01000063.1 GCA_013139935.1 Ardenticatenales bacterium | reverse complement strand
CCGCCACCACCCCCGCATCCCGCCCTCCTGTAAGCGCTCGCCGCCTGACCGCGCCCGCATCCCAACGCTTTCTTATCTATCGCCGGTGGGGACGCTTTCTCAGGATATGTCGAATCTGGCGGACTTTTTCGACACGTCGCCGCGACGTGTCGCTCGCGTGGACATATCTCGGGAATGGGTCCATTTCGATCTCTTTCTTGAACGCGTGCCGCCTGGCCGCCGCACCAGTGCAAGCCCCCGGCCGGGTTGCGCGAGGGGACATCCCTGACCGGCCCAACCGTCACCGGCCGCCGCTGCCCTCGTCGTCAGCGTCTATGCCTCGGCTATGCCGAGGGGGAGACGGCGACGGCCGGCCGGGAGGACTGAGAAAAACTCCGTGTCCTCTGCGTCTCCGCGGTAGATCTTGTTGGTTCCGGCTCGGCCGGGTTAGGGGGAACCACTGCATTTGATGACCCCGGCCGCATCAAAGAGCGGTTCGAACTCGGCGAGAATCGCACTCGGCGGCTCGCCCGCCTTCGGCCGAACGATACCCTTCCGGTAGGAGGTAGGACTCAACTGCGGTCGCGGCGCGGACACCCAGGTCAAGACAAAAGAGATTCTTCTAGGGCATTATTGTACATTTTTCGGAACTGTCACCTTGGCGCATAAACCTAGGCATGGATGTGAGGAGGCCACCTTGTATCAGGCATTGGCTCAATGGCCTGTAAACCCTAACGGCCGTCACCTGAGAAGGGTGACATTTGCCGGGACGGTGCCCCTTGACATCTGTATACTGAGTAGTATAATAACCCTATACTGATTAGTATAGAGACCAGAAGGCAACGAAGGTAATGCTGATGGAAACAGACATGATCTTGGATAACGAAAACGCTGAACGCATCCTGCAAGAAGGGTGGCGCTTGTTTGAACAAAAAGGGTTCCGCGGTGTTTCGATGGATGAACTCTGCCTGCGCTGCGGCTTGAGCAAGCCCACCGTCTACTATTATTTCCATAACAAGGAAAATCTGTTCGTACAGGTGCTGCGCTACAAGCTACACGGTTTTCATGCCGTGATTGAGCAGCCCGGGACGTTGACAGAACGCTTGGAACGAATCGCGACCGGCATCCTGGATGGCTTTCAGGTGGAACACAGTACTTTGATGCGCGACCGTGAGCACATCAAGCGACCGGAAGCCCTGCAGGCGATCAAGGAGGTTTTTCATAGCGAACTGTATGGCCCACTGATTGCTCTGATGCGCGTTGGGATCGATCGGGGTGAGTTGGACGGGGATAACCCGAAAGTGCTGACTCTGATCTTTCTGGGCAGTATCAATAACTTTATTGGCAAGGCCGGCGAGATGCATCTGACCAACGCTCACCTGGCCAGGATCTTGACCAGCTATTTTCTGAAAGGAGCGAAAACAAATGAATGAATCACTGATTCCCTGGTTTGAAGTAGGTTTCAATGTAATGTATCTGGCAGCGGTCTGGTATCTGGTATGGCTGATGAGCGTCTCGATGAGCGCGGTGGCCCCGAAGGACCGCAAGGTGGCTGGGCTGGTCCGTGTGGCCTTCATTCTGCTGGCGGCCGGCGATACCGGCCACGTGGGCTTTAGGGTGCTGGCCTACGCGTCGGGTGGCATCGACGCGCAGGCGGTCATCTTGGGCAGCCCAATGAGTCTGATTGGGCTGGGCATGTTGACCACTTCCGTCACCGTGACCCTGTTCTATATGCTGCTGGTGTACGTCTGGCAGAGGCGTAACCGCGAGGCGGCTAACTGGGCCACCAACCTGCTACAGGTCGCTGGCGTGGTCCGCCTGATGATGCTGGCGCTGCCGGGCAACGATTGGGGCGCATCGGTGCCGCCGCAGCCGATGAGCCTGTACCGTAACGTGCCGCTGATGGTACAGGGGGCGGGCATCCTCGCGTTGATCCTATTCAGCGCTTACCGCAACCACGACACAACCTTCAAACGGATCGGGTGGATGATCGCTGTGTCCTTTGCCTTTTACACTCCGGTCATTCTGTTCGCGCAACAGGTTCCGATGCTGGGTCTGCTAATGATTCCCAAAACCTGTGCTTACCTGGCGATCGCGATCATCGCTTATCGCGGTTTGTGGAGCCAGGGTCTGACGGCACCCAAGAGCGCAGGATAAAGCGTTCATGCTGGGAAGGATCGGATGGGATTGTAATTGACGGGACTGGAGCGGTTGATTGAGCAGCGCTTTCAGAATATGAAAAGGGACGCCTCCCAGGTAGAATCGCCTGCTTTTACCTGATGCCTTGGGAGGTGTTTCCACCATGCCGTCTCGCCTGTATCCTACTGCAGGTCGGCCCTTCAATCAGATCATTCGCATCGGTTCGCCCTCTTTCGGCCGCACAAAGTCCTTCTGGTAGGAGGCGGGACTCAACTGAGGCTGGGGCGCGGGCAGAACCTGCTCGCCGCCCTCCCACCATCGGCCGGCTGTACGGTCGGGCACAATCGCGTTCTGCCGCCGCCGGCCGGCGCAGAGGCCAATTGACCCCGGCCAGGTCAGTGCATTCAGCAGATTCAGTGGCTCAGTGGTTCACGAGCCCCCGGAATCACTGATCAAGGTGATCCCACTGAAAACGGCCGATCCAGGACCACCACGAAATCCACATCGCGACCGGCCGTGGTGCCGGAACAAGCAGACCGGAATCGCACAAAACCACAGACACGGCTGCCCTCCCACCGTCGGCCGGCCGCATCAATGGCGGCGTGACCGGCCTGCCTGCATAGACCGCCGTCGATCAATGGTTACGCCAGTCAGCGGCTGTAGGGGCTGTAGGGGAGAGGCGGGTCGGAGTGACCGTCCTATTCCAGCAGCAACCCCGCACCGACCCGCCTCTCCCTTATGCACGGCCCTATGCCGCCGCACCCGCCCGCCGCTGCCCTCGTCGTCAGCGTCTATACCTCGGCCGTGCTGAGGGGGAGACGGCGACGGCCGGCCGGGAGGATAACGAACCACACCGAGGAGAAAAACGAAAAACTCCGTGTCCTCTGCGTCTCGGTGGTAACACTCTGTTGGTTGCTGAAACCGGCCGCTCCAGGGCCAACACGAAATCCATATCGCGACCGGTTGTGGCGCCGGAACAAGTAGACCGGAATCGAACAAGACCCCAGACACGGCTGCCCTCCCACGATCGGCCGACTGCACCGTCGAGCACAATCGCGTTCTGCCCACGCCGGCCGACGCCCATCAATGATTGCCCCAGTTGGCGAGGGTAGGGGCGACGCAGGTCGGAGGGAGGGTCGTATCGCAGCAGCAGCCCCGCACCCCGCAGGTGCGTCGCCCTTACGCACGGCCCTATGCCGCCGCACCCGGCCGCCGGCCGCCGCTCCCCTCGTTGTCAGTGTCTACTCCTCGGCCGTGCTGAAGGGGAGAGGGCGACGGCCGGCCGGGAGGATAACGAACCACGAACGCTGCGCGCAGAGATATCAGAGGAGGACAAGGAGAAAAGTCCGCGCAAAGCGTCCGTGGCCAAGTGAGCTTTCCTGGTCTCCGTCGCCTGGACAACCTTCGGGTCTTATGCGATAATGTGTGCATTACCTTCGGCTGCGCCTAAGGTTGTGCACACATGGATACACGGCCAAACTATGATCTGCTCTATGAGATAGCCGAAAGCCAGGCGGGCTACTTTACGGCCGGCCAGGCGCGCAAGGTGGGCTTTTCTTGGGAACGCCTTTCAGGGAATGCCAGAGTGGGGCGGTTTCACCGGATTGCCCGTGGTATCTATCGTTTGGCGCACTTTCCGGGTTCCCCCCACGAGGATCTCTTTGTCGCTTGGCTCAGAACCGGCCCCCACTCGACGATCTCACACGAAAGCGCCTTGTCTGTATACGGGCTATCTGATGTGCTTCCCGGAGAGGTTCATGTCATCG
>WSZX01000433.1 GCA_013139935.1 Ardenticatenales bacterium | reverse complement strand
AAAGAATCCTTGATTCGATCGACCCGGACAGGGCGCCATGGGTCAGGCATTGGAATGGCCGTCCGGAAGCCAGACAACGGCCGTTGTCAGAACGGCGGAACTTGGCCGGACGAGATGGTAGAGTTGTGATGGTCAAACTAGCGCCTTACATTTGGGACTATGATCTGACCGCGGCGCAGTTCCGCGATATGCTTGCCGGCCGGGTGACCGTCGGCCGTCTGGATCGGGATTGGGCGGCGGTGCGGTTGCTGGAATACGCACCCTATACTGAAATCGTGCGACTGCTGGGCTACCGGGCGCTGGTAGAGGGCTGGTCGCGCTGGCGACCGCGCATCCGGTCGGCCAGCCGCAAACGAGGGTTTGATTTCCTGGTCGCCTGGTTGCCCACACACCATCCGCATCTGCCGAGTTCTGATGGATAGGGCGCACTATTTCCAGGTGCTGTATCCTTTTCAGGATCGTGTTCTGAAGGTGCTGAATGGGATCGAGACCAACTTCTATCTCAGCGGTGGTACGGCCGCCTCGCGTGGTTATCTCAATCATCGCTTCTCCGACGATTTGGACCTCTTTGTGGACGATGATGACCGCTTTGGCCTTTGGACGGCCCGGGTTATCCAGGCGCTATCTCAATCGGGCGGGTGGCAGACCGAGATTCTGTTGCGGGAGGCGCGCTTTGCGCGGTTGGTGCTGATCGAGGCAGAGACCACACTCAAGATCGAGCTGATCAACGATGTGCCGGCGCGTGTTGGGACGGTCCAACAGCATCCCGTCCTCGGGCGTCTGGACAACGCAGAGAATATCTTGGCAAACAAGATCACCGCTCTGCTTGACCGCGAGGAGCCCAAGGATCTGGCCGACATATGGGGCTTTTGCTGCTGGATGAAACTCTCTCTTGGAGAGGCCTTGACCGGTGCGCAAGGCAAAGCGGCCGGTGTTTTTCCGTTGGACCTGGCGCGTGTGTTGCTCTCTGCTACCGGCGCTGATTGGGAGCAAATACGCTGGATCGATGCACGGCCGGTGGAGCAGTTCCTGGCTGACCTGCACCGGCTGGGGGAGTCGTTGATCCTGGCTAGATGAAATGCGGGAATTCCGGCCGCCCGATCCCCCGCCGGCCGCCAAGCCCCCACAAAGAACAACGGGCGGCCGCCTCCGAGGAGACACGGCCGCCCGCCAATCACACCCTCCGCCGCAGCAAAAAGCCCTCTGCGACTACACGTCACCCTCTCCCGGCCGGCTCGTACTGCGGCACAATCTCCTTCAGGGTGCGCACCACCCCCGCTCGATCTCCCGCCTGCGCCAAACCAATCAGCCGATCCACCATGGCGTCCAACTCTTCCCGAGGGCGTCCATCGTCACAGTCCCCCCCGTTCATGGCGACAAATATCTTTTCGTGGCGGGTCCGGCCGTACCCCTCGCCGTCGACGAATAGCTCCTCAAAGAGCTTTTCCCCCGGCCGCACCCCGGTGAACACCACCTCGATGTCCCAGTCGTTGCCCTCCCCGCCATCGCGCCCCTGAACCCGGGGTTTGAGGCCGGATAGCTTGATAAGGTCGGTAGCCAGGTCCACCATGCAGACCGGCTCGCCCATATCGAGCACGAAAACCTCTCCCCCCTTGCCCAGCGCGGCCGCCTGCAAAACCAGCATCACCGCCTCGGGGATGGTCATAAAGTAGCGCTTCATCTCCGGGTGGGTCACCGTAACCGGTTTCCCGGCCGCGATCTGGCGCCGGAAAGTGTGAAGCACGCTGCCCCGGCTGCCGAGCACGTTGCCAAAACGCACGGCCGAAAAGCAGCCGTGGTTCCGCCGGGCCGCCTGGTAGACCAGCAACTCGGCGATCCGCTTGGTGACTCCCATCACGCTGGTGGGGTTGACCGCCTTGTCGGTGGAGATGAGAATGAAATGATCCACGCCGCTCTGCTCGGACACCGAAATGAGATTGCGGGTGCCCAGCACATTGTTGGCGATCGCCTCGCAGACGTTCGCTTCCATGAGCGGCACGTGCTTGTGCGCGGCCGCATGAAAGACCAGTTCCGGCCGATACCGGTCGAACACCTGTTGCAGCCGTTCCCGGTCTCGAACGTCCGCAATGACGGGCGAGAGGGGCGGCGCCTGCGCGCAGCCCATCGTTTCCTCGGCCATATCCTCAAGTTGGCTGTGTATCTCAAAGATCGAGTTCTCGCCGTGGCCCAGCAGGACGAGATGCTCCGGAGCAGCCCGCAGAGCCTGGCGGCAGAGTTCGCCGCCGATCGAGCCGCCGCCGCCGGTCACGAGTATACGCTTGCCGTGGAGCAGATCCCGCACCGCGGCCGCATCGATCTGAACCGGTTCGCGCCGCAGCAGGTCCTCAATGTCCACGTCACGGATCTGGCTGACGGTGGCCTGCCCGGAGAGGATATCGTACAGCCCGGGAATGGTCCGGGCGGCAACGCCGGCATGGCGGCAGACGTCCAGTATCTCGCGGATACTCGCGCCAGGGGCAGTGGGCATGGCAATGATGACCTCCGAGACACGGTGCTCGGCCGCCAGTGCGGGCATCGCCTCGCGCGTC
>WSZX01000114.1 GCA_013139935.1 Ardenticatenales bacterium | reverse complement strand
GGTGAAATTCGTCGAGGTCTGTGATTGTTTGGTCAGTAAAACCCTCAAGAGTGGCTGGCAGTATCTGCTCGACTCGATCCTGCGCAAGGTAGGCCAACAGCACCTTGCCGACGGCCGTGCAGTGTGGGGGGAATCGCCGCCCTACCCAGCCATAGCTTCCTACCAGCCGGCCGGCGGGCACATATTGCTCCAGGTTGACCACCTCATCCGAATCCAGCACCACCAGGTTTGCCGTTTCCCCGCAATCCTCGGCCAACTCCCGCAATAACGGCCCGGCGACTTGGCGGACATCCAGGTGGCTGACTACCTGGGCGGCCAACCCGATCAGGTCAACACCCAACCGGTAACGGTCGGTTTCGAAATTGCGGTAAAGCAACCCTTGACGCTCCAACGTGGCCATCAGCCGAGAGACGGTGCTCTTGTGCAGTCCCAATTCCCGACCTAGCTCATTGACTCCCCTTTCAGGCTTTTCCAGGCTGAATGATTTCAGAATCCTGATAGCCCGTTCTACTGATTGCACGGAGGCGGTCAACGCGTTACCCTTCCAGTCAAGGTCACGGCCACATTGTTGCAATACACGCAACGATGTTTCACTTGATGAACAGTGTATTCCAATTCACCAGGACTGTCAACCATCTGAGATTGTGTGCAAAGCGAACTTGACAAACCGACCGGCACCCATATACTGGGAGCAGAGCACTATTCACCGATTGGGAAAAGGGTCCCATCAGGAAGAGGGGCGCGAGCCTTCCTGGAAATGTTCCCACTAGTACTTGTTAAAAAACAACTTGGCGGTTTTGTGACCGCTCTACCCGTGAATCACCATTGAAAACGGGAAGTTATTCCTTAACAAGTGCTAGCATGCAGTGAGGAGCAAGAGGTTTCCTCCGCCAGCCCCCAGATTGTCGGATACTCGCTCTATTGTCAACTGAGCACAGGCTGGCATCGCTCCCAAAATGGAGCATGAAAGGCGCAGCGTCCGGCAGACACATGTTTTCTGCCAGGTCCAGGTAGCGGCTTTGACATTTGCCACTGACTACTGACTGATGATTCACTCCTTGATGGTCAAGACCTGTCCCGCATGCGGCGCAGAAGCTCCGGATCCATTTCGCTTCTGTGGCTTGTGCGGAGCATCCCTGCAAGCCACACCGTCTGTTGCCCCTGCTGTTCAACCCACCACTGATGAGCGGAGTTCTCGCCGCCTGGTCACCATTCTGTTTGCCGATCTGTGCAACTATACACGCACCTCTTCAATGGTTGACCCAGAGGAGATATACCTCACAACTCGCAATTCGTTGGAGAGATTGGCCCAGTCGGTCCATCGTCAGGGCGGACGCATTGACCGCTACGTCGGCGATGGTATCTTGGCCACCTTCGGCGTGCCAGAGGCTCTCGAGAACGACCCGGCTCGTGCGCTCCAGGCTGCGCTGGAGATGCAGCAAGCGATGCAGGATTTGCGCAGGGACGCCAGTCAGAGCCTAGGCTGGGAGGTACAGTTGAGGATAGGCGTCAATATCGGGCCCGTCATCAGCGGTCCAATTGACACCGGATCCCTGCTCGACTCGAGCGTGTTCGGCTATGCCGTCAACCTCGCTAGTCGGCTTCAGGAGGCCGCTCGCCCCAGCACCATTCTGGTAAGCGAGGCCATATACCGCCGCACGCATGCGCAATTCAATTTCCTCGAACCAGTCAAGCTCACGCTGAAAGGCATAGATAGGCCCACTATTGGGTACGAATTGGTGGATCTTCGGCCAGACCCGCAGCCCAGTCGTGGATTATCCGGGCGCCGCACCCCGCTCGTGGGGCGGAGCACCGAATTCGAGGCCCTGATCGCTGGCTTGCAGCGACTGAGGGTTGAGGGGAACGGCACGATCGCACTGGTGACCGGCGAGGCCGGCTGGGGCAAGACGCGGCTGGTGGATGAAGTCCTGGCGCCTCTGTCCGGCAGCTTTACGATCGTGCGGGGCGAGTGTTCGCCAAACGAAGCGCCCAGTTACGCCCTGCTTGCAGACGTGATTGAGAATCTGGCCGGCATTCTGCCGAATGATGCCATTGCCGTTCGGGAATACCGCATCGACGATCTGCTATCACTATCCGGCACCTTGGCGAGCGAGATCGGTCCGGTCCTGCGCGAACTCGTTGGGGCTCCAACCCCCGAGAAGCCAATGGGCGATCCGCAGCAGCAGCAGAGGCGAATCTATGCCGCAGCCAGGCGGCTTTTCGCCAGGCTGGCGCGCCGCCAGGCACTGCTGCTGGTACTCGACGACTTGCAGTGGGCAGATCCCTCGTCGTTGGACGTACTCGCCCACGTCGCCGAACTGGTTCACGAAGCCCCCATCGCGTTGATAGCCATAGCCCGTTCCTCAGCTCGTGGCAGCCTCCCGGGAGCCTTTGTCGATCCTTACCCTGCGCATCCTGACAGCTTCCAAGACATCCGCCTGCAACCGCTATCAGCCGAGGAGAGCGATCATCTGGTTACTCTTTTGCTAAGAGATGTGGCCTTGCCATTGGACCTTAGACGGAACATTGTGACACGCAGTGACGGCAACCCGCTGCTGATCGAGGAACTCGTCCGAATGCTTCTCGATCAAGATGTGATCCACAAGACCTCCGATGGCTGGCAGATCGCAGAGCAGTGGGCTGAAGCTGTCCAGAAAGTGCCTGACACCGTCAACGGTCTCATTCTCGGCCGCTATGACCACCTTGAATCGACACTCAAGCAGGTTCTGGACGCCGCTTCCGTGTTGGGGCGGAGCTTTTCCCTGCCAGCGCTGGCTGCCATGACCGAGACTCAGGAGCCAAGGGTGCGCCGAGAGCTTGATAGGCTGGAGCAGGCCGATTTTGTTCGCCGCTCATCCAGAGCGGGCGTACCTGTCTACTTTTTCCGCCACGCCTTGATGCAGGAGGCGATCTACCAGACGATTCTTCAAACAGAGCGTAGAGACCTCCATCTCAAAGCCGCCCAGGCGATACAGCAAATGGCCGAGGACCTTGCGCTCGACTCGGCCGCTTTCATCGGCCATCACCTCGAGCGAGCCAAGTCTCCCAAAGCCATTGCACACCTGATGCGCGCCGCGACGCAGGCGGCGGATCGCTACGCCAATCAAGAGGCAACCGACTACTATCTGCGCGTCCAGGCATTGCTGGATCAGGATGCGACCCGTCAAAGCCAAGCGGTGGACGTCGCTCTCGGCCTGGCAGAACTGCTCGCAAGAACCAATCAACTGGACGCGGGCCGCGAACAGATCGAACGAGCACAGATCCGATCCATGGCGCCACCAACCCCAGGATATCGCTCGGGGGACATCTGTTACCAACTCGGCTGCGTTAACGCCATGCAGGGCACCGACCGCGAGGCCATTGCCGCCTTTGAGACCGCATCACAGGTTCTGCAGGAAACTCCAGAGCAATGCAGTTCCTTCACCCTTTCAGACACGGAACGGGAGATCGGCTGGGTGATGTGCCGTCAGGGCAAGTTTTCTGATGCGAGGGTGAGCGCAGAAAAGGCGCTTGATCTGGCACAGCATGGGTCAGATTTGAGAGCTATTGCCAGCGCACACAATCTCCTCACACCAATTCACTACTGGTCCGGCCGCCCCTCCGATGCCGTCGCCAACGCAAGGGAGGCACTCGCCATTCGGGAACAGATCGGGGACGTCTGGGGCGCCGCTCGCGCTCAGACCAGCCTGGCCCACCTCTATCTTAGACTGGGCGAATGGGCACAGGCCGAGTCATACCTCCGGCAGGCGATCTTTGTCCAGCAGGAGATCGGCGACCATCAAGGCGCCGTTCTGAGCTCAAACAACCTGGGCCTCTTGTTATGTGAATCTGGCCGTTTTGACGAGGCTCTGGGCTATCAGAACCAGGCGATCGCTGCCTTGCACGAACAGAGGCACCCTCCGACCGCGGCCAGCGAGCTGTACATCAATCGGGGGTTGGTGTGGCTGCGCTTGGGCGATGTGTCCCGGGCCAGTTCCGATTTTGAACAGTGCCTTCGGTCCGCCAAGCTGGCAAAGAACGACGACCACTCTGCTCTGGCATTGGCATACCTGGCCGAGGCGCGGCTCGCGACTGATGACATCCCACAAGCGGAGACCCTGCTCGATCAGGCCGCGGAACTCGCCCGGGACAGTGGCTCTCCAGAGGTTCGTGCTGATATCCTGCGAGTCGAGTCCGGCATCCGGAAAGCGAAACAGGAGTGGTCTGGCGCTCTGCAGGCAAACCAGCAGGCCCGCGAACTCTACCGGCAGGTAGGCAACACCCACGAGGAAGCACGCATCAAGATCAACGATGCTGAGATCAGGCTGGCCCGGCATCAACAGGACGAGAGAGTCGCCCTTGATGCCGAACTCGAACGCAGTGTTCTCGCAGCACTGACCCTCTTCCGCAAGCTGGACGCGCGGGCTGACATCCCGCACGCCGAGGCTCTGTACAACCGCATCACGTCAGCACTCGCGCCAAGCATCGCCAGAACCGACGCGGAGCGCCAGCAGGTAGTGATCGTCAACCTGAGATTGCGTTCACCAGACCCCTCTGAAGAGAGTTGGGAACAACAAGAAAGAATCGCCGCCGCCTACAACCAGATGATGTGTGCGCTCAAGGAGATCGGCAGATCCTACGGCGCAGTCGTCGCCACCGGTGCTTCCGGGTTGACCTATTTGTTGAGCGATCCAGGCCCGGACAGCGCCCTGAGGCTTGCCTTGACCTCCATCAAGAGCGCCCGTGCCGCTGTCGATGCCGGTGTACGCTTAAACCGGACCAGCAAGCGACAGTACGGCTTCCAGATACCACTCTCCGTCGGCGTCGTCGCTGGATGCTGGCAACAGCCACTTCAAGATCCCAGAGAAGCATCAATTTTCGCCAGCATATCGCAGATTGGAAGACAAGCAGAAGCCGCCGCGACGCTCGCCCCGGCGAATCAGATTCTGCTCAACGGCGAGGTTGTGGACTATGCGCAAACAGCATACGAGCTAGAGCCTTTCGAAGCCCAGGATGACCTCTCTCTCTCCGGCCCTGTCTACTGCCTCGGCCGCGCCAGGACAGAGACCAAGCTTCTGCAACCACTGCCCGGATCGAGTCTACATCTGGTCGGGCGTGATGCAGAGTTGGCCGCTCTCTCTGGTTGGGTTGATCGGATTCGCACTGAACCGCGCGGTCAGGTCTGCTACCTGGAGGCCAGAGCCGGCATGGGCAAGACACGCTTACTTCAAGATGTGGTGCCCCGCGCAGACCCGGACCTGGTTTGCTTGTGGGGCAAATGCGAGCCCTTCCGATCCAATATCAGCTATTGGCCACTGATTGACATGTTGGGGCGCAGCGATCTCCCAGACACGCTAGCCGCGCGGCGCGTGAAAAGCCTCCTTTCCTTACAACCGCCAGACGATACAGACGACTATCTACTGCGCAACCTTTCGCCCGCCAATTTGCGACAAGAATTCCTTGGCTGTGTGCGCGAACTCTTGCTGGAGCAGGCTGGCAGGCATCCGCTTCTCATCGTAGTGGAGGATATCCACTGGTTAGATCTGAGTTCGCTCGACTTGCTCGATTATCTTCTAACACTCACCCTTCAGGCTCCTATCTCCATCTTGCTCGTCGCCCGGGCAGAGATGGCCGGACCGCATCGCGCTCTCGTTGGCAAGGCCGAACGGATATGCCAGGACCGCTATCTGCAGATCAGCCTGTCAAGCCTGACACCCAACGAGAGCTGTGTCCTGATCCAGGACCTGCTGGACACGAGCATCCTGCCGGCGAGCCTTTGGCACCTACTCGAACCCCTGTCTGGTCATCCGCTTTCTCTTGAGGAAGCCCTGCGATTCTTGATTGAACGTAGCTGGCTGTGGAGAGCAAACGGTAACTGGCAGCTCGGCGAACTGGAACGCTCCCTGGAGCACAACGTCCCTACCACGCTCAGGGATCTGTTGCTGGGACGGCTGGACATCCTGGATAGCGAGACCCTGCACCTCCTGCAGGCGGCCGCGGTGCTTGGCGAATCCTTTGATCGTTCCATCTTGAGCCACATCGTCCCCGGATCCGCCCTGTCTGGCCGATTGGCCGAGCTGATCGAGCGCGGCTGGTTGTTAGCGGGAAACCCGGACAACCCACTCCCATACAGGTTCAAACACACGCTTACGCGGGAGATAATCTACGCCACGCTCCTGACATCCAAGAGACAGGTCCTCCACCAGCGGGCAGGCGAGGCCATCGAGGCTCTCTACCCCGAGCTGGAGGAAGAGTATGTAGAGTTGCTGGCGCATCACTTTGGCCGCAGTGGCCTGCGCGAGAAATCACTCCACTACCTGGTACGCGCTGCTGAGAAATCGGCCGCCAGATACGCGCTCGCCGAAGGTCTCGGCTATTTCCAGCAGGCGATGGAGGTCCTCTCGCGCAACACGAATCTCCACCCAGGATTAAACTCCAAGATTGCGCTAGGATTGGCTGACATTCATCTCGCTCTCGGAGATCCTGCCAGGGCGATATCCGACGTAATGCCGGTGCTTGAGGATAGCCAGTTTGAGCTTGCCGCCGATTTGCGGGCTGCCTGTCTTCGCCGCCTGGGATCCGCTCGGCGGAGGATGGGCCAGTTCTCACTTGCCTTGGAGCACTTTCAAGCTGCGCTGTCCACTCTGGAAGCGTGGAAGAGATCTCACGCACAAGTCCCCGGCGCGCCACCCGGATCGGCCGAGGGAGAGTTGCGAACCATCGAACTGGGCATCGCACAAACGCTCTTCGATATGCGCGACAACCAGCATGCTAAAGAGACCGCTGAACGTGTGCTCTCCTCAATTGACCGCCGGCTGCACCCCAAGCTCTCCGCAGAAGCGCTTCGGCTCCTAGGCGGCATTGCGCACCGCCAGGGTGACCCGGAAACCGCCACGCAGCAGGTCCAGCAAAGCCTCTCAATCTATCAGCTCTATGGAAACCGACCCGGAGCTGCGTCAGCCTACGCCAACCTCGGAATCCTAGCCAGTTCGCGCCAAGATACGGCAGCGGCACACGACAACTTTTCCCTCGGCCTGGAGATGCACGAGGCACTGGGCAACGCGCTCGGCATCTCAATCAGCCACAACAACCTGGGCCAGTTGGAGAGGAACCGGGGCAAGTTTGCCAAAGCGGCCGAACACCTGAGTATCGCGGCTGAGACGGCCCGCCGTTCTGAGCTGACTCAGGTTCTGGCCCAGAGTCTAGTGAATCTGGGGCACGTGCTAACGCTGGCTGGTCGCACCAAGGAAGCGCTCGCCGCGCTCGATGAAGCTGAATCCCTGTGCCGGAGTTATGGCTTTAGAGATATCCTCTGCGAGGGGCTCTGGAAACGTGCCGACTGCCTGATCGAGAGCGATGATCCTGCCGCTGCCGAAACTGTCGCCTTGTCTGCTGTGTCCCTTGCTGTCGAGCTTGACAGTCAGGACCTAAAGAGCGAGGCACAGCGCGCCCTGGGCCGAGCCTACCGGGCAATGGGCAATCCGGAAAAGGCGCTGGAACAGTCCGGATCCGCCTGGCAGAATCGGGCGGATAGCCCTGATCCCGTCACACGCGCGAGGTTCGCCGCCGAGTATTCCCTTGCGCTGATAGCTTGCGGCCGCACCAAAGAGGCACACGATCTCCTAATCGAATTCGTAGCGCCGGTCCAGCTCTATGAGACCGGCATGGTCGAGGAAGAGATATCAAAAGCCATCACAAGCACGACTGCTTTTGTCAGCCGAAAACGGGGATAGATCGCGAGCGAATCCCCGGGCCCCCTAAAGCGCTCGCCTCTCCGCGTCTCAGTGCCCGATGGTCACGCCCCAGCCGGCAGAAGCGATGAACTGCTTCTGGCGCCGTAGAGCTTTATCGTGCCGAGCAGCCGCCCAGCCTGCCGGGGACCGCTGATGGATGATAAAGCCGCATCAATGCGCCGCTGCCTGCTCGAACAGCAAAGTCTTGATCTCTAGGACGTCGCGGCGCAGGGACTGATCTGTTTCCATCAGATCTCCGATCTTGTCGCACCCATACAACACAGTTGTGTGGTCCCGATTGCCCAACGCCTTGCCCACCTGTGGCAAGGAGGCTTTTGTTTCCTCTCTTGCCAGATACATGACCAATTGACGCGGACGGGCAATCCTTCGGCTCCGGTTCTTGCTGACAATCTCGTCGACTGTGATCCCATAGTAATCCGCTACTGTCACCGAGATGCCCTCGATCGTGAGATCGGCCGCGCGGTTCACCAGGTCGGAGAGAGCCATCTCGGCGACCTGAGTATTGGGCTGTCCCCCCATCAGTTGGCTGAACGCCATCACCTTGTTAAGCGCTCCCTCAAGCTCACGGATGTTACTGCGGACATGGTAGGCGATCATGTCCAGCACCTCGCCTGCTACAGTCGCCGACATTGCCTGTGCCTTTTCCTGCAGAATCGCCACCCGGGTCTCGAGGTCTGGCGGCTGGATATCGACTGTCAATCCCCATTCAAACCGAGACTGCAGCCGTTCCTCCAGCTTTGCCATCGCCTTGGGCGGCCGATCACTGGAGATGACAAGCTGCTTGTCCGCGCTGTGCAGGGTGTTGAAGGTGTGGAACATCTCCTCTTGAGTGCTCTCTTTGCCCGCAATGAACTGGATGTCATCCACCAGAAGCACATCTGGCGAACGATACTTGTCCCTTAGAGCATCTGTTCGGCGAGTACGAATCGCCCGAATCAGATCGTTGGTAAACATCTCCGATGAGACATACAGCGCTGTTAGGTTCCTGGCTTGATAAGCGTGGCCGATCGCATGTAGTAGATGGGTCTTCCCCAGCCCTACCCCTCCATACAAAAAGAGAGGATTATAGGCTTGGCCCGGTTTCTCCACACATGCCATTGCGGCCGCGTGGGCCAGCCGGTTGTTTGCCCCCACAACAAAGGCATCAAAAGAGTAGCGAGGAGTTAGCCGCATCGCCGGTGCATCGTCGGTGCGTCCATTGTCGTGGTCCACGCTTGCCGGCCGCACATCCAGCAGCGGTTGCCCTTCTGGTCTCTGCCCCACGCCGCCATCGTTCCAAACGACGAATCGCAACTCTAGCTCTTGTCCCACCACGTTCCGCAGCGTTCGCCTGATGGTCTCGTTCAGGCGACTCTCCAGCCAATCCTTGGCATAGGCACTGGGAACACTTATGAAAAAGAGATCGTCCTCGCGGGCCAAAAAGCGCGCGTCTTTGAGCCAGGTATCAAAAGTGGCCCGGGTCATCTGCAGTTGCAGTTCACCTAACGTGGCTTCCCAAGCTTCAGCCGGGTTCATCCTCTCTACCCTCAGGGTCTGAGTACTGCAGTAGACATAACAATACAGCGGCGGCCACGCGGGCCAGAAAGAAGCATAGGTTGGAAGTTGGAAGACCACTCAGCAGTGCCGCCGACAAAAGTATGGATGGAGGCACTCCCCAGTACGGGCGACAGAGGTCTTGCCTAACTGCATCGCCCAGCTTTCCACATCCGATAACACGCATTCTAACAAATGGGCGCGCCTTTTGCAAGAGACCAGTACGCAATAGACCTTAAAGGTTGCAACTTGTTTAGGGGAGGAAACCTTAAAGAAAACGGTGTTGCGGCCTCCGGCCGGCATGGTTGGCAAACATCAAGACAAGCGTATGGCCCCCATCCTTACCGTGACGACATCCGCCTAGCGCCACATATGCCGGTTTGCAGCCCTCTTCATTGGACAGCCCCTAACCGCCCGCGCACAAACGTTTTAAGCTTCACGTAACAGTTGGCATTTCTTGCGTTTGCCGCCGCCGCTGCCCCACGAGCCCCAACAACATCCCCGAGTGGGAGAAGGCGACCATCCGGTTCGGCCTGACACTTCCGTCAACCAGCCGAAACCGTATCACAGAATGGCCCCCCTCGCTTTCCCGCCCCGCTTCCGTTCCCCGCCAAAAAGGTGGGAAGAGAATACCGGCTCCTACCGCAATCAACGGGCGTGGTTCCCTTCTTCCAGTCTCGCGCCTTGCTCTCCCGGCGAGACAGCAAAACATGAGTGGCAGAGTAGCTGCCCCCAGATCAAAACGAACAAGGTGCGACCGATCACGGAGCAATTCCCGCTTAGCGCGGCTCTAGGAACATCACCTCGGCAAGGAAAAAGGGCCGCGACAAACGCGGAGGCAGGCCAACTGTCTATCCTCTCCCTACCTGTCCCTGAACTGTGTCTTCGCTTCGCCCCCCCCTCAAGCAAGATACACCCCCGCCACGCCGGCCGGTAACACGCGTAACGCAGATTGGAACCATCCAGTTACGAACCATGGTTCGTAACTGAGGGTGTTGAAAAGGGGGTTGCGGCGACGGGAGAGAGAGGCAGGGGGGACAGCAGCTCGCTTGTCTTTCTACACCCTCTAACTGGCCTCCGTCAGGTTGCGAACCATGGTTCGCAACCCGGGCCGCTAGCTCTCCGTATCCGAACTGGCCGGCCCCGCACCCACCTCCCGGTCTAACTCCTGAATCAATAAACCCAGAAAAGAGTGCAGGCTCTCAATCTCAGCCAGCCGATCTGACACGCTGCCATC
>WSZX01000332.1 GCA_013139935.1 Ardenticatenales bacterium | reverse complement strand
ACCATCTGGTAGGGATGCAGGACGTAGGAACGGATCTGGTTGCCCCATCCAGCATCCACGTGCACGCCCTTGAGCGTGGCCATCTCCGCTTCGTGCTTTTGCTGCTCTAGCGCCAACAAGCGCGCCCGCAGCACCTTCATTGCCGATTCGAGGTTCTGTCTCTGCGACCGCTGATTCTGGCAGGAAACAATAATCCCGGTCGGCTGGTGAGTGATGCGAATGGCGGTCTCGTTCTTCTGCACGTGCTGGCCACCGGCGCCGGCCGCCCGATACCGATCGATCTGCAGGTCCTTTTCGTTGATCTCCATATCCACAGTGCCTTTGACATCTGGCCAGACCTCAACCAGGACAAAGGAGGTATGACGACGGTGAGCAGCGTCAAAGGGGGACAACCGGACCAGTCTGTGCACGCCTCGCTCGGAGGTGAGATAACCATAGGCACAATCACCAGCGATGCTCAGGGTCACGCTCTTGACGCCCGCTTCCTCCCCCTCGGTTTGGCTGATGATCTCGCTGCGAAAGCCGCGCATTTCCGCCCACCGCAGGTACATCCGCTGCAGCATCGCGGCCCAATCCTGCGCATCTGTCCCACCGGCCCCAGCATGAACCGCCAGAATCGCATCATCGCGATCAAAACGGCCGGAAAACATGCTCTGAAAGTCCAGCCGGTCCACCAGGGCGGTCAGTTCAGTCACTTCATCGGTCAACTCGTCGAGGAGGTCATCGTCCTCCATCTCGGCTAACTCGGCGGCATCTATCACCCGTTGGTGGATGGCGTCAAACTCCTCAATTTCGGTTTTGAGCATAGTAAGCTCACGCATCAGCTTCTGGGCGGCTCCGTGGTTGCCCCAGAGGTCGGGCTCGGCCGCCTGCTTTTCCAGTTCCGTGACCCGCGTTCGTTTGTCCGCCAGGTCAAAGACGCCTCCGCAATCCCTTCAAACCTTGCTGCAGAGTCGTCAGTTGTGCCAGTAGCTCTTCCATTTCTAATCCCCAAACAGTCCATCAACAAAGAGATCTGCATCAAACTCGGCCAGATCCTCAATTCGCTCTCCAGTCCCAACAAATCGAACCGGCAGCCCCAACTCTTGATGAATGGCGAACACCATTCCACCCTTGGCGGTACCATCCAGCTTGGTCAGGATGACACCGGTCACGGCCACAGCGTCTTGGAAGTGTTTCGCCTGAACCAGCGCATTCTGGCCCGTGGGCGCATCGATCACCAAGAAGGTCTCGTGAGGCGCGCCGTGCACATTCTTGGCGGCGACACTGTGAACCTTGGTCAATTCTTGCATCAAGTTGTATTTGGTATGAAGCCGGCCGGCGGTGTCTGCTATGATCAGGTCAATCTCCCGGGCGCGTGCGGCGCGAATTGAATCGTACAACACGGCGCCTGGGTCCCCGCCGGACCGGCCGGCAATGACCGGCACGCCAGCACGCTCGCCCCAGATCTGAAGCTGCTCAATGGCGGCTGCCCGGAAGGTGTCCCCTGCCACCAGCAGCACGTTCCGGCCCCGCCTCTGGTACAGATCGGCAAGCTTGCCAATGGTGGTCGTCTTGCCGGACCCGTTTGCGCCCACGACCAGCGCCACCGTCAGCAAGCGAGGTTCATCAATTGCCGGCGGCGCTGGCTCGGGCAATAGGCTGCGCAGTTCCTGCTTGAGTGCTGTGCCAAGCTGATCAACATGGGTGAGACCATCTTTTACCACTTGGTGCTGAAGCCTGCCGATGACAGTGGTGGTGGTGCCCACACCCACATCGGCCTGAATGAGCAGGGCCTCCAGGTCATCCCAGGTGTCATCATCAATCTCGCCCGCTCCCAGCAAGTTAACAATTCTCCCAAACACCGTTTTCCGTGTTCGGGTCAGACTAAAACGCAGTTTCCCAAGCAAACAGATGCCTCCTCAATCTGATTAGCCCGATTTGCCCGATTATAACATAGCAATCGGGTCAGCCAAATTGGTTGGGGAGACTGGATATGATATAATCCCGAACGCTAAGCCGGTTACAGAACTGCCACAGAGAGATTATGCGATCCTCAGAGAACTCCCTTGACGTTGTCATCCCGGTCTATAATGAAGAGGCCGACCTGGAGAGCAGCATCATGCGGCTGCACGCGTTTCTGCAGGACAACCTAGCCCTCAGATGGCGCATCGTCATCGCGGACAATGCATCTGACGACAGAACGCCGGAGATCGCGCGGGAGCTTGCCGAACGCCTGGAGCAGGTGGCGTATCTCCGGATACCGCAAAAGGGACGGGGGCGTGCCTTGCGCCAGGCGTGGCTGGCCAGCACGGCCGACGTGGCGTGCTACATGGATGTCGACCTATCAACCGACCTGAAGCATCTGCTCCCGCTCGTGGAGCCGCTGATGGCGAACGCCAAGGACGTGGCCATTGGATCGAGACTGATGGCCGGGTCAGAGGTCATTGATCGCCCTCCACTGCGCGAATTCACCTCTCGGGTCTATAATCTGCTCATCGGGCTGATGTTTCCGGGCCGCACTTTTGTGGACGCTCAATGCGGTTTCAAAGCTGTCACCCGGAGGGCGATTCAGGAACTGGTCCCCAAAGTCAAGGACAATGCATGGTTCTTTGACACCGAACTGTTGCTGCGAGCCGAAACGGCCGGCCTCGGTATCCACCAAGTTCCGGTACGGTGGGTGGACGACCCGGCGTCCACAGTGAACGTCGCGGACACTGCCTGGAAGGACATCAAGGGATTGATCCGGGTAAGGTTTGGTGGCTAGGCGGAACGTGACCACGCTCAAGCAATTTCAGGACGGACTCGGTTCTCATTTCCACGATCGCGCGCTATTGCAGCGAGCACTCACCCACCGCTCTTACATCAATGAGCATCCCGCGGATGCGATCGAGGACAATGAGCGGCTCGAATTCCTGGGCGACGCGGTGCTTGGTTTTGTCACTACCGTCATTCTGTACAACCGATACCCAGAGATGCCGGAAGGGCAGATGACCAGGTTGCGCGCCGCCCTGGTGCGGACGGAGACGCTGAGCCGGCTGGCCTCCTATCTCGGCGTGGGGGATGTGCTGCGGTTGGGAAAGGGAGAAGAGGAACACGGCGGCCGCACCCGGCGGGCGAACCTGTGCGACGCGCTGGAAGCGATCATCGGCGCCCTCTATCTCGACCAGGGGATTGCAGCGGTCAGAAAGCTCATCGACCCTCACTTTCTTCCGGCCGCGGACGCGATACTAGCTCGCGAGTTGGACCGCGATGCAAAGAGCAAGCTCCAAGAGTGGAGTCAGGCTACACTGGGACACACTCCTCGGTACAGTACGATCCGCGCCGAAGGGCCGGATCACAACAAGCTGTTCACCGTCCAGGCGATCATCAATGATGAGGTGTTCGGTGAAGGAACGGGCCGCAACAAGCAGGCGGCCGCTCAGGCGGCCGCCCAGGCGGCACTTCAGCGAATCGACGCCGGAGCATACGGCCCCCTGATTGCTGATCCGCAAGAACAATAGACAGATCAGGAGTTGAACGTGGCGTGGACTGTGCTTGGTAAGGCGTTTCTCATCTTTATGCTGCGCATTACGGACGTATCGATGGGCACGGTGCGCACCATGATGATCATTCGTGGTCAGCGCCGATGGGCGGCCGTCATCGGCTTTGTGGAAGTGACCATTTGGGTACTGGCGATCGGCCAGGTGATTGCCAATCTGGACACCATCTGGAACATTGTGGGTTACAGCGGTGGATTCGCAGTTGGAACCCTGCTGGGAATGTGGATTGAGAGCAAGCTGGCACTTGGCTATGCTCACATGAGCATCGTTTCCATGACAAAGGGATGTGAGATCACCGACATTATTCGCAAGGCCGGCCATGGGGTCACAGAACTGCGGGGCGAGGGACACTCTGGCCCGGTCTCGATGCTCACGGTGGTCGTCGCGCGAAAACAGATAGCGGAAATCATTCGGGCGGTCAACAGTGTCGATGCGACAGCGTTTATCACAGTCGAAGACACACGACAGGTGGTGCGAGGATACAGCCGGCTGGCCAAGTAGTGGCGAGTGGAGGCTTGCCGGTTGACAGAGCGGGCGCTCCAGGCGGCTGGTGACGGGGTATGTACATGGGCGAGAAGATGCACCAGGAAACACGCGAGTGCATGCGCGGCGCCCGGCCGGGAGATTCGCTTGGTTTTATGAAAAGTTGTGCTATAATGCTTCCAGTTATGTTAGTTGCGTCCGAGCATCCTCGCACAAGGAGTCTGCCATGGAAGCGGTACTGAATCTCTTCCTTGAGTTTCTGTCAGAAGAGCAGCGGTCCTCCAGCAACACCATCGCCGCGTATACCAATGACCTGAACCAATTTCTCTCCTTTATCAGGGAGGGAAATGAGCCGGTGGCGCGATGGGATGAGGTGACACAGGGACTCCTTCGGGCTTTTGTATCGAGACTTCAGGCAAAGGATTATGCATCATCTACCGTGGCGCGAAAGGTCGCGGCACTCAGGTCCTTTTTCCACTTTCTGAGCACCGAGAAACATATAGCGGTTGACCCAACCCACGAGTTGAGTTCGCCCAAGGTGATCAAGCAGTTACCAAAGAGCCTGAGCGCCAATCAGGTAGCGCACCTGATGGCGGCTGCGCCCGAAGACAACTCGCCCAAATCATTGCGGGACCGGGCACTGCTTGCCCTGCTGTACGCGACGGGAATGCGCGTGACCGAAGTCGTGAGATTATCAACCCACGACATCGATCTGGATAGGGAACAAATTCGTTGTGATAGCCAGATCGATCGCCCACGCAGCCTGCCGTTGAATACAGAAGCGGTTGAGACGTTGGCAGCCTATTTGGAGCTCAGCCGCCCCCAGTTGATCAAGGACCCGGGCGAAACCGCTCTGTTCCTGAACCATCGCGGAAACCGGCTTACCCGGCAAGGGCTCTGGCTGATCATCAAGGTATGCGCCAAGAAGGCGGGGTTGCCGGCCGACGTGACCCCACACACCCTGCGTCACTCTTTCGCTGCGCACCAGATCAGCCGGGGAACCGGCCTGCGCGAGGTGCAGCGTTTGCTGGGACACGCCAATATTTCAACCACCCATGTCTACACACAGATGGTAGAGGAGAGTGTTGAATAACATCCAGAGAGCCAGTGGCACTCGTACTTGTTAAGAAACAACTTGGCGGTTTTGTGACCGCTCTACCCGTGAATCACCATTGAAAACGGGAAGTTATTCCTTAACAAGTACTCGTGGAACCTGTGTGGTGAGAGGACAGCACATAGGTGCCTGGTTGCCGGGCTAGGAGACCCTACCATGGAGCCAGAGAAAAATGACCGAATTCTACTCGCGTAAGCACTGGGAGGAGACAGCGGCTTTTGTGCAGAGCCGCACCGACCACCACCCAGAGATCGGCTTGGTCCTAGGCTCCGGACTGGGAGCGGCGGCAGAGGAGGTTCGAGACGCCGACCGGATCCCGTACGAGGAGATTCCCAACTGGCCCGTCTCAACGGTCGAGGGCCACAGCGGCGAGCTCTTCATCGGCCGGCTTCACGGGCAGATGATGATGGCAATGCGGGGCAGAGCTCATTACTATGAAGGCTATTCGATGAGCCAGGTCACGCTGCCAATCCGGGTTATGCAGCTATTGGGTGTGCATACGGTCATCCTGACCAACGCTGCTGGAGGGCTCGATCCAGAAATGGCCGCTGGCGATCTGATGCTGATCACCGATCACATTAACCTCTTGGGTATGACGGGTGCGAACCCGCTGCGGGGTCCCAACGACGACAGCCTTGGACCACGATTCCCGGATATGACGCAGGTATACGATACAGGGTTGGCAGCAGTCGCCAGGCAGACCGCCCTGGAGGCCGGCATCCCGCTCAGGGAGGGCATCTATGTCGCCCTGGCGGGACCGTCGTTCGAGACGCCGGCCGATCTGCGCTTTCTGCGCTTGATGGGCGCCAATGCTGTTGGCATGTCCACCGTGCCAGAGGCGATCACCGCTCGTCACGGCGGGCAGCGTGTCATGGCGGTTTCTGGCATCAGCAACATTGCCAAACTGGAGGCCGATCCATCGTCGGAGACAACCCACGCAGAGGTTCTCGAGACCGGCCAGGTCCTTGTTCCGCGTCTGCTGGCGCTATTGCGAGGTGTGCTACTGGCACTGCCAGCAGCCAGCTAGGCTGTTTCTTTTTCCCCATGACACTCATCGTCGAATTCATCAGCAGCCGCGCTGCCTGGTTCTACATGATCTGCGCCGCCGGTTTTATCGTTTTCCTGAGCACGTTCCTCCGTGCCCGGCGAGCTGCGTCGCAGTCGCTCTTTGGCCTGGAGTTTGAGATGGCCAAGGGACGCCAAGAGCGCTCCATGCGGTTGCTGTTCCTGTCGGTGGGAATGGCGGTGTT
>WSZX01000138.1 GCA_013139935.1 Ardenticatenales bacterium | reverse complement strand
CCTGCTCCGCAACATGCAGGCCCTGGGCGTGACCCTCGAGGAGATCGACTGCCTCGTATTCTCCCACCTGCACCTCGACCACGTAGGTGGGATGAAACAGCAGCGGCAGCGCACTTTTGCTCTTTCGAGAGAGCCGGCGAATCTGGCAGGGAAAACCGCCCTTGTTCCGACACCGATGACCCACCCCACCGCCCAGGTAGCGTTAGTGGAGGGACCCAGGATCATCGCCTCCGGTGTGGCCAGCCTGGGCCCCATCCCGCGCCAGCTTTTCTTCATGGGCTGGACGCCGGAGCAGTCGTTGGCAATCAACGTCAAGGAAAAGGGAATCGTGCTGATCAGCGGCTGCGGGCATTCTACCCTCCAGCGGATCATCGGCCGAGCCGAGATGCTCTTTGACGAGCCCATCTACGGCATCGTCGGCGGGCTGCACTATCCAGTGTGCGGGTCGCGCCGGCAGCGAGCAATCGCCACCGGCAAGTGGCCCTGGGTCCCCATCACCAAGGAGGACGTTCAGACTAGCCTCGCCGATCTGCGCCGTCGCAGGCCGCGGCTGGTTTCCCTCTCCCCGCACGACAGTTGCGATTGGACTCTGGATGCGTTTCGCGAGGCGTTCGGAGAGGCCTACCAGGAATTGCTCGTCGGCCGGGAGATCGTCATCGAATAAGCACCGACGCCGATCACAGGCTGGCATCGTCGCCAACCTGGTGCCGTCCTCGCTGCCACCGGTGACGTAATCACGCGCCGGCCGGTCAGATTTCTTTGGTCTCACCCGGGATATCTTTTCGTCGCTGGCGCCGCTCCGCCGCCGTAGGTAGACGACGGCATCAGGTCGATCGTCTCGTTGAACTCGGCGACGGCCCTGGCGTCGTCTCCCTGCTACTGGCAGGCGGCCGCTCTGTTTCAGGCTCACGCCACCCATAGAGCCATCAACCAGATCCTCCAACGCCCCAGCAGTGGGGAAGGACGAGATAGGGCAGCAAACACACTTGGGCGGAGGCACGCTTGAGCCATCTGATTGCGAACGGCAGCAGGACATGGTAACATCGAGGGGTATCGAAAGGTGATTCGCCCGCTGAGAAAGCCATGTCCACCGAGTTGCTGAGAACCAAGCTATTCATTCCCCGTCCCCGGCCGATTGCGCAGCGCGTGACGCGGCCGCGCCTCGTTGAACGGCTGAATGCCGGACTCGGCTGCAAACTGACCCTCATATCCGCGCCGGCCGGCTTTGGCAAGACCACCCTGCTGAGCGAATGGGTCTCAAGCACAGACCCGCGTGGGCGGGTTGCCTGGATCTCGCTCGACAAGGGCGATAACGACCCCACCCGCTTCTGGTCCTACGTCATCGCCGCCCTGCAGGCTGTTCACCCCGGCCTGGGGGGCGCGGCCCTGGCGATGCTTCAATCCCCCCGCCCCCCGCCCATCGAATGGGTGCTGACCGGCCTCATCAACGAAATCGCGACCACTCGCACAGATTGGGTTGCTCTGGTTCTGGATGACTTGCACGCGATCACCAACCCCCAAATCAATGATGCCCTCGGTTTCCTGCTGGGCAATCTGCCACCGCAAAGCGGCTCTGGCGAGCAGGGCCATGGGATTCACCTGATTGCCTCCGGGCGGGCCGACCCTCCCTGGTCACTGGCCCGCCTGCGAGCGCGCGGCGAAATGAACGAACTGCGCGCCGACGACCTGCGATTCACATATCAAGAGGCGGCCGCATTCCTGAACGATGCCATGAAGCTATGTCTCTCGCCGGATGACGTGGCTGTGCTGGAAGAGCGTACCGAGGGGTGGGTTGTTGGTTTGCAGATGGCCGCCCTTTCGATGCAGGGGCGTCAGGATGTGTCTGGGCTGGTCAAGGCTTTCACCGGGAGCCACCGTTTCATCCTGGATTACCTGGTCGAAGAGGTTCTCGACCAACAGCCTCCCACTATCCAGGAATTCCTGCTCAAGACCTCTGTCCTGGAGAGCTTGAGCGGGTCTCTGTGCGATGCCGTTGCCGACCGGGATGACAGCCAGACTGTCTTGGCGCAGTTGGACAGGGCCAACCTGTTCCTGGTTCCCCTGGACGACGAGCGGCGATGGTATCGCTGCCACCACCTATTCGCTGATCTACTGCGCAATCGTTTGGAGCAGGCCTTGCCCGAAGAGCTGCCCGCCTTGCACCGGCGAGCCAGTGCGTGGTATGAGGACGAACGGCTGATCGCCAAAGCCATAGATCACGCTTTTGCCACCAATGATATGGAACGTGCCGCGCGTCTGGTCGAGCGAGGCGCAAAAGAAGCGATCTTCCAGTGTGAACACTCCACACTGCTGCGGTGGTTGGAGACGCTACCCGTTCAGGCAATTCACACTCGCCCGTGGCTCTGCGTTTACCTGGCCTGGTCAAGATACTGGATTGGACCAAGAGATCAAGTCGGCCACTGGCTTCAAGCCGCGGAAAGGGCGCTAGCGATAGCTCCATCGCCAAGTGCTCCTGGCATCGCACCACGCCTCACAAAGGCGGAAAGGAGACAGATCGCCGGGAATATCTGTGCGCTCCGTGCGCACCAAGCCCACCATGATGAAGACCTGCCTCGCGTCCTGCAGATGGCCCAACACGCGATTGAATTGCTGCCCGAAGGCGACTCGATATGCGGGTCCAGCATGCTGGTACTGGGAGAAGCCCATTGGGGATTGGGCGACCTGAAATCAGCAGCACGCGCCCTCAGCGAAACCAAGCAGATCGCCCTGAACGTCGGCAATCTCTCCCTCGCGGTGGTGGCTACTTGCCGGCTGGCACACAAGTCGGTCAAACAGTCCCGGCTCCATGAAGCATTTGAGACCTGCCAGGAAGCGCTTCGACTTGCGACTCACCCCAGCGGGAGGCAGGTGCTTTCCGCTGGGCACGCCAAGGTGAGAATGAGCCAATTGCTGTACGAGTGGAATAGCCTGACAAACGCCAGCAGCCATCTGGGAGAAGGAATGCAAGAGTGTGCCCGGTGGGGACCAGTTGATGGCGTCGTCGAGAGCCATGTTTCCCTTGTGCGCCTTCAGCTTGCACAGGGGAACACCCGCAGTGCGCTCGATACGCTAAAGCAAGCAGAACAGCTTGCGCAGGGACAATCGATAGACCCCTGGATCAGCACTTGGTTGGATGATTGCCGGGTGCGGCTCTGGCTCGCAACGGGGC
>WSZX01000066.1 GCA_013139935.1 Ardenticatenales bacterium | reverse complement strand
TCGAGACCATCTTTTCCTGGCCCGGCATGGGACAGTTGCTGGAACAAGCCATCGGCTGGCGCGATTTCCCCCTGGTGCAAGCTCTCGCTGTTTTCACCAGCGTGGTGGTATTAGGGCTTAACCTGCTAACCGACCTGGCCTATGCCATTATTGACCCGAGGATCCGCTATGGCAACTGAGGACACAAGGAATCAAGGACACAAGGATACACGGGAGCGGGGGGCTGATAGCCTGCTGGATGTCGAGCGCACGTTCAAGGACCGCCTGGCTTACGCGGGGCGGTTCCTCTGGCGCGACCGGAGCGGTGTTATTGGGGTGATATTGTTTCTGGTGGTGGTGGTGGCGGCCGTGTTTGCGCCCCAGATTTCAACCTACGATCCGCTGGACCAGAATCTGCGCGATAATAAAATGCCTCCGGCGTGGAGCGCGGAAGGAAGCTGGGATCATCCCTTTGGGACCGATAACCTGGGCCGGGACACCTTTAGCCGCATTCTCCATGGGGCGAGGGTCTCGCTGACGGTTGGCTTTTTCGGGGTGCTGATTGCCGGTACTCTGGGCATGGTCATTGGAGCTATTGCCGGATACGCCGGCGGCCGGGTGGACGCGGTCATTATGAGCGCGATCAACCTAATCCTCTCCCTACCCTACCTCCTGTTCGTGGTGTTCATCGCTTCCATCCTCGGCCGGAGTTTGTTGAACGTCATCTTGATCTTTGGCATCACCGACTCGCCGATATTCGCCCGCGTCACCCGCGGTGAGGTGCTGCGCCTCCGTGAATCGGGCTATGTAGAATCGGCCATCAGCGCCGGCGCCCGCTGGCCGCGCATCATCTTTGACCACATTCTGCCCAACCTTATTGGACCGCTCATCACCCTGGCCACCTTTGAGATGTCGGCCATGATCTTTTACGAGGCCGGTCTAGGCTTCCTGGGCCTGAGCGTGCCGCCCAGCATCCCCAGTTGGGGCAACATGCTGGCCGCCGGCCGCAAGTATCTGCAGCAGCACCCCTGGATAGCCGCCTTTCCCGGCCTGGCCATCATGTTCACCTCGTTAGGGATGAACATGCTAGGTGATTGGCTACGGGACGTGCTGGACCCGCGCCTGCGACGGGCCAGGAAATGAGGAGGAGGTGAAACATGACCAAAGTTCTAGAGGTTAAGAACCTCGTCACCAAATTCTATACCCTGGATGGCGTGGTCAACGCCGTGAACGGCATCAGCTTTGACCTGGACGAAGGCGAAACGCTGAGCATTGTGGGCGAAAGCGGCAGCGGCAAGAGCGTAACCATGATGTCATTACTGGGCTTGATCCCTACACCGCCGGGTAAAGTAGAGAGCGGCACGGCTTTCTTTTCCGGCCCTGAGGGCCGGCACGATCTCCTGCAAATGTCAAAGGAGGAGCTGCGTGACGTGCGCGGCGGCCAGATCGGATTTGTCTTCCAGGACCCAATCTCTACGCTGAACCCCATTCTGACTATTGGAGAGCAGATCTCCGAGACCCTGACCCGGCACCAGATGATGACCCGTGAGCAAGCCCGAGAACGCACGCTCAAATTGCTGGCCCAGGTGGGCATTCCCGATCCAGAACTGCGCTACAAGAACTATCCGTTCCAATTCTCCGGCGGTATGCGCCAGCGGGTGGTGATCGCCATCGCCATCGCCTGCACGCCCCAGATTGTCATCGCCGATGAGCCAACCACCGCCCTGGACGTGACGGTTCAGGCGCAGATCGTGGATCTGTTCAAGAGGTTGCGGGAAATGCTGGGCGTGGCCATCATCTGGATCACCCACGATCTGGGAGTGGTGGCCGGGATAGCCGAGCGGGTGCTGGTGATGTACGGCGGCCGGCCGGTCGAAATTGCGCTGGTGGACGACCTGTACGAGCGCCCTCAGCACCCCTACACCCACGGCTTGCTGGGCGCGCTGCCCCGTCTGGACGAAAGGGAATCCAAACGGCTGAAGAGCATCCGAGGGGCACCGCCCGATCTGCTCATTCCACTGAAGCATTGCCCCTTTGCATGGCGCTGTGACTATGCCTTTGACCACTGTTGGGAAGAGATCCCGCCCCTGATTTCGGTCGGCGTGCGGCATCAGGCGGCCTGTTTTTACGACATGGAGGCGCAGGCGCCCCGGAACATAACAACCGGCGGAGGGCTGCACAATGTCTGAGAATGGCGTGTTGGTGCGAATCATCAATCTCAAAAAATACTTTCCCGTCACCGGTGGGTTGCTTGGCCGGCAGGTGGGCGCGGTCAAAGCGGTGGACGGCATCTCTCTTGAGATCAAGCGGGGCGAGACTCTGGGCCTGGTGGGCGAGAGCGGCTGCGGCAAGTCCACCGCCGGGCGAGCCATCCTGCAACTGCACCGGCCGACGGCCGGTCAGGTCTTTCTGGAGGATCACGAATTGACCAAAATGGGAGGTGAGGAACTGCGCGCCCTGCGGCCCAAAATGCAGATGATCTTTCAAGATCCCTACGCCTCGCTCAATCCGCGTCATTCGGTGGGCAAAATCATTGGCGAACCGATGGTTATCCACCGCGTGATGAGGAAGGGTAGCGCAGAGTTAAAAGACCGGGTGGCGGAACTCATGACGCTGGTCGGTCTGGACCCAGCCTACGTGCGCCGCTTCCCGCACGAGTTCTCCGGCGGACTGCGGCAACGCATCGGCATTGCGCGGGCGCTTTCGC
>WSZX01000328.1 GCA_013139935.1 Ardenticatenales bacterium | reverse complement strand
AAAACGACGGCGCGACCGGCCGCTCGTGTCGTCAATCTGCGCATCCGAATACCGTTTGTTAGCGGCGTTCCGGAGAAAGAGCCGCACCACGTCCCCCTCCCGCGTCACCGTCCCTGTCCCCAACTCTGCCGTAGAGCCTGTCCACTTCATCTTCCCATTATAGCCTCTCTGAGGGTGTTGAAAAGGGGGCCGGGGCAGCGAGAGAGAGAGGCAGGGGTGGCGAAAGGGGGAGCGTTGATCCCCCTTCGCCACCCCTGCCAGCTTTCCTCACCTGCACTGCCCGCAGGCGCAAGTGTGTGCAGCAGCGGAACTGCAGAGGGGACAGCGCCTCGCTTGTTTTTCTACACCCCCCTCTCCCGTCGTTGGCATCGAACCACAGATACGGTATAATCGCCTGCCTGAATCACCAAGGTGCACGCTTCATCACGATCGATTATGGAGATTACCTGGTACGGCTTGAGTTGCTTTCGCTTGGCGGAACGTGGGCTTGCGTCCGTTGTCACCGACCCCTACCCGGACGAGTACGGTTACGTTCTTCCCCGCTCCAGAGCACACATTGTGACCGTGAGCAGCCGCGACCCTGCTCGGAATGCCATCAAGGCGCCCCGTGGCCCCTTTCGGATTCTGGATGGTCCAGGAGAGTACGAGATCAAGGGCGTCTTTGTCATCGGCGTGGCGCTGGTTGGCGCCCGGGATCGGGACACGATGGCCACGCGCAACATCATCTTTGTATTCGAGTACAGCGGGCTGACCGTCTGCCATCTCGGAGGCTTGAATCACGTCCCCAGCCGCTCTCAGATAGAGGCGCTGGGCACGATCGACGTCCTGCTCACCCCTGTGGGGGGTGGCGATTTGATCAGCGCCGCGCAGGCGGCCGAAGTGATCTCGATGCTCGAACCCCGCCTGGTCATTCCCATGCGCTACCATACGCCTCGGTGCAAGGTCAAACTACCCCGTGCCAACATCTTTCTCAAAGAAATGGGCGTTGACAACGTCGAGTCGGCCGAGATCCTCCAAGTGTCCAGGTCCACCCTACCGCAAGAGACCCAGGTGTTACTTCTCTCCCCTCGACAGTAATGCAAGGAGCGCGCTATGCGTAGATCGATCTACCCGCTACTATTTGTCCTGATCATACTGAGCGCCTGCCGGGCCGGCGCCGACGTTGGACCAGAATCTGAGGCCACCGTGACCCTGCCGGCTACCCCGGCTACCAATAATGAGGCTGCCCGATTACTGGAACAGGGCAAGGCACTGCTGGACGATGACGAGTGCGACGCGGCCCTGGAACCATTGCAGAGAGCTGCGCAGCTCGATCCTACCCTGCCAGAAGCGTTTCTGTCACTGGGCAATGCATACGCTCGTACCGGCCAAGCCGACCTGGCCATCGATGCCTACACCACTGCGCTCGAGCTCGACGAAGCATACGCGGCTGCTCATACCAATTTGGGAGCAGCCTATCTGCGGCAGGCAGACGGCCCCGACGCAATCGAACCAGCCATTGAAGCCTTTCGGACCGCCATTGCTCTTGAACCCGAGGATGCCGATACCCATACCAACCTGGGCTCTGCCTTGCTGCAGATGTCGCAGTTTCCCCAGGCCCAACAAGAGTTTGAGGAAGCACTCCGCCTGGACCCCGAGTTGCCAGAAGCCATGGTGGGCCTGGGATACGTCTTTTTCCTGACCGGCAAGCTGGACGAGGGACAGGCCAGGTTCGAGGCCGCAGCAGCGATGGATCCGGACATGCCAGAGGTGCAGTTCGCCCTGGGAATCATCTATCTGGAAACGAGTCAGCCGGAAAAGGCCGCTGCTGCATTCGAGGCATTCCTGGCAATCGAGATACCGCCGGGCTGCAAAGGAGATCAGAACGTTGCCGCGGAAGCACTGCAACAGGCTGAGACGATCCTTGACCAGCTACGCGGCGAATGATCATGCATACGGGAGAGAACTCGTGACCGAAAAAGTGAAACTACTCATGAGTTGGAACATCCGGCCGGACCAAGAGGCCAAGACCTTTGAGTTCATGGCCGGTGAACTTGCCCCCGCCATTCAGCAGTTGGGAATCACTCCAACGGAAGCCTGGTACACCGTTTATGGCGATCAGCCACAGATCCTGGTCGGCGCGGTGGCCGATGATCTGAGCACGATGAATGGGGTTCTGAACAGTGTCGAATGGCGGGAACTGCTGGACGAATTGGGAAAGTACGCCGACAACTATGAACAAAAGCTGGTCAAGGCCAAAGGGCGCTTGCAGCTATGAGGCCCGTTTCTCGGTCTCGTCTCCGTTGCTCGACGATGGCTTGGCTTCAGTCGTGGACGCCGCCTCCGAGCTACCCTTGTCGCTCGCCTCGGTTGGTTTGGATTCTTTGCCCCGGCTTCCGGAACTCTTGCTCCGGTTGTCCGTCACATAGAAACCCGACCCCCTGAAGATGACACCCACCGGCGAAATCACCCGGTGCGCATGGCCGGTACACTCGGGGCAGGCGTCAATCGGATCCGCCGACATGGGCTGATACCGTTCAAATCTGACGCCGCACCTTTCACACTGATACTCGTAGAGTGGCATAGGGCCATCAACCTCGTTTTCTCAATCTCCTGCTAGCCGATATTCTACCGCACTTTGTGCTTGTTAGCAAACAACTTGGTGGTTATGTGACCGCTGTCCCCGTGAATCACTGTTCAAAACGGGAAGAGATTCCTTAACCAGTGCTTTGCGTCGACTGACAGTCCCTTCCGGCCGTCGGCATCGTTCACCGCCAGGCACAACCTGTGATATAATCACGGCCCTGTTGGCAGGAACACCACCCAGGAGTACACACCTATCCGATGCCGGGCAAACGCCGAGCGATCCCACTGGCAGCACTCGCCTTTCTTCTACCGGCCTGCGGCCGCACCTTGACACCCCCGGTGCCAACTCCCACCGCCACCATAGAGTTGCGTCCCGCCGCGCTGAACACGCCCACGGATCAACCCGCGACCGCCCAGCCCCCACTGGCCACTGATCCTACCGCCACCTTCACGCCAACTCCAATCCCCCGCTCATACGTGATAGAACCCGCCGACACCCTGCTGGACATTGCCATCCGTTTCGGCGTGACTGTGGAAACACTCCTGCTGGCCAACCCACACGTCCGGCCGCTACTGCTTCAAACGGGTCAGCGGCTTACGATTCCCGGGAACGGCGGCCAGATGGAACCCGGCATGCTTCTTCCTTCGCCAACTCCGCTGCCGCTGCCGGTGGCCGGCTTTGGCCTCTATGAGACGCCGGCCGGCGGATTGTGGGCTCTGGGCGAGATCCTCAACGACACGCCTGGCCCGGTCGAAAACGTGCGCGTCGCCGTCACCCTGTACGACGCGGACGGCTCCCTGTTCGCCACCAAGGATAACTGGGTCGCTCCGCAGATGATTCCGGCCGGCCGGTCAGCTCCGTTTGCCGTTCTCTTCCCGAGTGCTCCGGCCGGCCCGATCCGCCATCGAATCTCGCTTCTGGCCGGCGAACCCCTTGTCCAGCCTGACGAGTGGTATCCACATCTAGTGGTCAAGGACCAACAGGGCGGGCCGGCCGGACCCGTCCACCGTGTGACCGGGACCGTACTGAATGACGGGGACCAACCGGCCGAAGCGGTCACCCTGCTTGTTACCCTGTACAACAGCCAGGGTCAGGTAACCGGCTTTTCACTGGAGATGCTAGTGACCACCCTTCCCGCTCAGTCGGAAGAGCGATTTGACATCCGGCTCTCTCCTGCCGGGCCAGGCACCAATCACCATACGGTAGCCGTCAGCGGACGGCGGTCAACCGCTCTGGATTAGGCTTCAACCGATCACAGCACGACAGACCAGGAATGACCCACACATGAATCGAGGAATCAACCCATGTCAAGACAGCGGTTCGAACTAGCTTTTATGGATTTCGCGCGATTGCTGGTTCGCGGATTGCTGGCCATCCTCGGACGGCTCGAGATCCACGGCCAGGAAAATATCCCGCCCCACGGCCCATACATGGTGGTCGCCAACCACCTGAGCAAGACCGATTCCGCCATTATCATGATGGCGCTGCCCCGGCAGCGGATGCACGTCTTTGCCGCCCACAAATGGCGACGCAACCCTCTGTTTGGCCCCATCCTGAGCCTCAGCGGCGCGATCTTTGTCAAACGGGGACAGGTTGACCGCAAGGCTCTGCGAACTGCGACTGAGGTTCTGCAGCAAGGGGAAATCCTGGGGATGGCCCCGGAAGGAACACGCAGCAAGAGTGGCGTGCTACAGAAAGCTCGCCGGGGAGCAGCGTACCTCGCCAGCCAGGCGCAGGTGCCGCTCCTCCCGATCGGTATATCCGATTCCGATCGGTTTCAGGACAACCTCTTGCACCTGCGGCGGACCACCTTTCGAGTCAACATCGGCCCACCCTTTGAACTGCCCGATCTGGGGCACAAGCCAACGATAAAAGAATTGAGCGCCCTTTCGGAACTGGTCATGGCATACATCGCCAACCTTCTGCCAGAGCGCTACCACGGACACTATGAGGGCAGCCCCGTGCTGGCAGCACTGCGGGAGGCCAGAGATCCATGGCCGGCCGCTTGCCAGGCGGCCGGGTTGGACATCCCCGCCAGCTCTGATTCACCAGGATAGGCACGCTCGCGTTCACTCGAGACACGCCCCGCACCTTCGCATCGGGACAGATTCCCGAGCCGGCCGGCCAGCCAGCACGGCTATTCGACGTAATAGGCCACTCCCACCGTCCCTGGGCCCACATGTGCGCCGATTGCCGGGCTGCACTCGCTCACCATCAACTCAACCGGGCGGTAGCGCGCCTCCAGTTCATCCTTGAAACGAGCGGCGTCCTCGCCGGCGGCGACATTGATCACCGCCATGTGAACCCTGTCCCCTGCCTTGACCTGCTCCGCCAGCAGTTCATGAACTTTCTCCAATGCCTTGCGTCTGGTACGCACCTTGGTCATCGGCCTCACCATTCCACCGCTGATCTCCAGGATCGGCTTTAGTTGCAGAGCCGAACCCAGCAGCTTGGCCGCTCCCCCTATCCGGCCTCCTCGGTGGAGATACTCCAGTGTGGCCACCACGAACATGATACGAGTCTTGCCAACAAGTTCACGCCCCGCATCAGCCACTGCCTGCAGGCTCTCCCCGGCCTCCGCCGCCCGCGCCGCCGCCAGAACCGGGAATCCCAGCATCATCGACGCGGCTTTCGAATCAATGATTTCGATTGCAATATCAGGCAGATTGGCCTGGGCCGCCCGCGCCGAGTCCAGCGTCCCGCTCAGGCCATCTGAGATCAGAATGGCGACAATCCCCTCCACCTCTTTCG
>WSZX01000324.1 GCA_013139935.1 Ardenticatenales bacterium | reverse complement strand
CCAAACAAGCCGGTTTCAACGAAAAGCCACCACAAACGATATTCACCAAGGCTGAAGGTGACTTTTTATACGATGTCGACGGCAACCGTTATATCGATTTCCAATGCGGCTGGGCTTCCAATCCCTTGGGCAATGCCAACCCGGAAATTATTGATGCCGTTACCGCTGCCATGAGGCAATACGGTTTCATTTACGAGCACCCGCTGCGTTATGAGCTGGCCGAAAAGCTATTGCCGATGACACCTTACGGCCACCACACGCGATTGAACTACGAAGTATCGGGTACCGAAGCCGCTGAAGCGGCGATTCATATGGCACTGTGCGCCAGAAAAGCACGGTTTATCATCTCCTTCGACAAATGCTTTCATGGCATGGGTTTGGGCACCAAAATGGTCAATGGCTACAGTGCCGAGTCAACGCGCTATATGGAAGCCTGGAAGGGGGGCGTTCTCAAGGCACCTTTCCCTACCGCTTATGACGCTCCTGCGGGCATGGATATTGAGCAATACATCGATTACTGCCAGCCCTTTTGGTGTCAACTTGAGCCTTTTTCCGGCCCTGCGGCCGATTGACAACGATCTCTACGTGGAAGTCATCCTGCAAGAGGACGTGCCGGTCGTCGAGACCAGCGGCCACCGGCCGCCAGAGGATCTGCTGGAGCTCCTCAAAGCGGCCGGGGTCAAGACGATGCACAAATGCGTCAGCGTGCGCCACGCCCTCAGCGCGCAAGAGGCCGGCGTCGACGCAGTGACCCTCTTTGGCAGCGAAGGGGGCGGCCACATCGGAGAGTACGGCCTGTCGACCATGATCCTCGCACCGCGCGCGGCCGACGCGCTGGAGGTGCCGATACTGGCGGCCGGGGGAATCGCTGATGGCCGGGGATTGCTGGCAGCGCTCGCCCTGGGCGCGGATGGGGTCACCATCGGCACCCGGCTGCTGGTCACTGAAGAATGCCCCATCCATCAGAACCTGAAAGAGGCACTGGCGGCAGCCACCGAGCTGGACACCCTGCCCATTCTCGGTTCCCTCCACAACACGCTGCGCGCTTGGAAGAACCCGGCTGCCCTCAAAGTGGCCGAGCTGGAATCCAGCCAGGCTGACATGAGGGAGATCCTGGCCCTTGTGGCGGGAACAGAGACGAAACGGATGTATCAGCACGGGGAGGTCGACGCCGGCGTCATCGCTTGCAGCCAGAGTATAGGCATCATCTCCGAGACCAAACCGGTGTACGCAGTCATCGACGGCATGGTGCGGGAGGCGGCTATGATCCGCGACCGGCTGGCGGCATAGCACGACGGTAGGACGAGCGGAAGAGGATTCCACTCAGGGGCGTCGCCGTGCGGGAGCGGCCCTCGCGGCCATGTCCGCTCCGGCCTCGGTGATTCCGATTCTTCCCCGGGTGCACCTCTATCACGAATGACCCGAATGGCCCAGAATCGATGACGCGACAATCGTACGGTTCCCAATAGCATCACAAGGAGTATTCGATGACCGAGGAATTGGAGGGCGCCATCCTCTATGAGAAACTGAACGGCATTGCCACCATCACACTCAACCAACCCGAGACCCTCAATGCTCTCACCTACGATATGGTCGGTCACTTTCAGGGGATAACCAGAGACCTGCGACGTGACCCCAACGTGCGGGCGGTGCTGCTCACCGGCGCCGGGCGGGGGTTTTGCTCCGGGGCCAACCTGCTGGGAGGAACCGGGCAGACGCTCGGCCACGGCGGCATGGGAGTGCGCGGGGCGGTGATGGCAATGAACGATCTTCTGGCCGACATCGCCGAGATGGAAAAGCCGTGGCTGGCGGCCGTCAATGGCCCGGCAGTTGGCGGTGGGTGCAGCTTGGCCCTGGTCTGCGACCTGGTGCTGATCGCCGAGTCGGCCTATCTGTCTCTGGGCTATGTCAACATTGGCATGGTGCTGGATATGGGTAGCACTTTTCTGCTGCCCAGGCTGGTGGGGCTCCGCAAGGCGAACGAACTGGCTTTCTTTGGCGACCGAATCCATGGTCCAGAGGCGGCCGAAATCGGCCTGGCGAATCGCGCCGTGCCGGACGGCGACCTGATGGACACCGCCCGCGAGTGGGCTGAACGCCTGGCAGCCGGGCCGACCTTGTCGATCGGCGCCATTAAACTGGGGATGCGGCGAGCGCTCCACGGCACCTTCCGCGACGCCCTGCACTGGGAAGCGATGATGATTTCCCTCATTGCCCAGACCGGGGACGCGGCCGAGGGGCTGACAGCCTTTTTCCAGAAGCGCAAACCCGAGTTCACGGGCCGATAAGATGCGCGTGCTCGATCTCTCCCGGCTCTTTCCCGGCCCCTATTGCTCCCGCATCCTGGCCGACTTTGGCGCTGAGGTGATCAAGATAGAGCGGCCTGGCCGCGGGGACTGGTTGCGTTACGTGCCACCGTTGGCCTCCGAGGGGGGCGACGGTCTACTCTTTCGCTCCCTCAACCGGGGCAAACAGAGCCTGACCCTCAACCTCAAATCAGAGCAGGGGCGGTCTGTGCTGCTGCAACTGGTCGAGACGGCGGACGTGCTTTTGGAGAGCTTTCGCCCCGGGGTGATGGAACGGCTGGGTCTGGACTATGACACACTAGCTCGGACCCAGGCCGGTCTGGTTTACTGCTCGCTCTCCGGTTACGGACTCGAGGGGCCCTACCGGGCCAGGGCGGGCCACGACCTGAATTATGTCGGGCTGGCGGGGCTTTTGAACTTGACCGGGCAGCGGGATGGGCCGCCCACGATCCCCGGCGCGCCGGTGGGTGACCTGGCGGGCGCGCTGTGGGCGGCAATCGGCATCCTGGCGGCCCTATTGGAGCGGGAACGGACCGGGCAGGGGCAGCGGGTGGACGGCTCGCTCCTGGGAGGGGCGCTCTCGTGCCTGCCGCTGGCAGTCGCCGGCCACATGGGGGGGCAACCGATGGAACGGGGCGGCAGCCACCTGACCGGTGGGCTCGTCTGCTACCAGGTCTACGAGACCCGGGATGGGAAATTCGTCACCCTGGCAGCATTGGAGGCAGAGTTCTGGGCTGCTTTCTGCCAGGCGGTCGGGCGGGATGATCTGGAGGGGGAGGCGTTCACCCCGGCCGTGCGCGGTCAGGCGACCTACGAGGAGCTGTGTGAGCTCTTTCGCGGCCGCACCCGCCACGAGTGGATGGAGACATTGGCGGGTGTGGACGCTTGCTGCGAGCCGGTCTATACAGTGGAGGAGGCGTTGGCATCTGCGCCAGTGCAGGCGCTCAAGATGCTGACCACGGAGGGTATGCTTCCCCCCGTGCTCCTCTCTGCCCAAGAGAGCCGGACCGCCGCCCCGGCCCCCTCACTGGGCCAGCACACGGCCGCGGTGCTGGCCGATTTGGGGTACAATCCGGCCGAGGTGGATGAGCTGCGGAAGGAGGGCGTGGTGTAGCTCACGGCCGTAGGGCGCGAGTGTCCAGCTTGGCAGTAGATCATGCCACACCGAAACACGGCGGTGTATTGCCCGTCTAAATGCGCGCGTGGGCACAGCGACGACCACAATATCGGAACCACACCTCAGATCGAACTCACCACGTTGCTGAACATGTTGCCGACGGCCGGTCCAAAGATGAGGAGAAGACTGATGACAACCAATGCCACCAACATCAGTATCAGTGCGTACTCTACTAGTCCTTGTCCGTGATGCGGGTCTGGCTGGTACAGCATATCACTCTTCCACTATTCCACGTTGAATCATCGCTCAAGTTGCTCTCGTCAACTGAATACACCTATCATTATAGCACGTCTTGGTAAAAATCCGGTCACAGACAGGTAAAACCAGGAGATGAATCTTGACGTATCCGGGACAGACGTCTTCAGTACGGGTGAGAGAGGTTTCTCCGCGTTTCCGCGTATGGCTGATCGCCAGGGGAGCGGGATTTGAGCCCACACCTTTGCACTGGCGGCAGGTTCCCTCGGCGATGCGGGGCCTTGGGCCCGTCATCTCGGCTCCCAAAATGGGTGACTGGGCCAGGTCACGGGTTTCCTGATTGCTTCATGGTGCCAGTACTCTGATGAATGCGTTTGTTTTTTTTGGGGGGGGGCGAGCACCCTCAACTGCACCGTTGCCCGCTCCGCGGGGCCGGCCGACTATGGGCAGAGCACCACGGAATAGGTTTGGTTCATTTCGATCTCCCGATGCATGGGCACAGTCACTTGTTGCCCCTCAAACGTGGCATCGGGTTCAGTACCAGCACTGCCAACCCGGACCGTGTCGCCCAGGACCGGAAAAGAGCGAGGTAGCACGATATACAGCCCGTCACCCTCTTGGGACAGAGCGTACTCGCCGGGGCCACTGACAACGGGAAACGTCACCGAGGCGTTGGTGGGAATCGAATCGGGGAGGGAGGGAATGCTCTGAGCCCATTCCGGCATGATGATGGCGTCAGTGCACTGATTGGTGACCTGCACCTCAGGCAACGTGCTGCCCAGCACGACCATACCGACCACAACCACTCCTGCCACCACTACTACCCCGCCGATCGTCACGGCCCCCAGAACAAGCAGTATCTTGATCAACATACTCATCTTTCACTCCTTCACGCAGCAACCACCCTGAGGGAATAGTACTGCAGGTTTCTCCAAAACGCAATCGGGCGCACCTGATGACCCTGGGAGCGGTGTAGCTGTTGCCAAGGCGCCTCGATCAGTCTCAACGAGCCCACCGTTTTCTACGAGCACATGTTCGAGTTAGCCGCGGCAGCCAAAGAGGAAGGGATGGGGACCCTCTTTCACCCCAACGGCAGGATCAGCGAAGAACCGTTGGCTGCTCTGCTGGACCTCATGGACGCCGCCACCGTTGACTTGAGATCTCACGCCCGAGTTCCATCAGGAAGCCAGCTCCTCAATCTTCAACGCGGGCCGCGTTGACAGGACAGATGCCATTGACTGGAATTCGACATGCGGGAAGAGCAGCACCGTTGCCCTAACGCTTCTGCCTCTCAGGGAATTGAGAGATGCTCAACCGTTGATGGTAAGGAGACACCGGAAGATTTCTCTCCAGGGTGGGGATAAAGAGGTGGCGAGCGATGTCCGCCGCCGAGGTCATGATGGACACTATTCCGATGACGCGTACCTCGCAGGTGCGGCAAGAGGCAGGAAGCACCACGGTCGCGGCCTCGAGGATGTCCCCCCTGACAAATGCGCGGCGTTCGTGGTCGAGACGCCACGCCGGGCAGTCCAAAGGCTTCTGGCAAGATCCAGGGGCCACCAGGAATCCACCATTGGCTCTGACAGTCTCCCCTCGCAGATCGACCTCGGTCCCACTGCACAGAAGGGAAATGCCTGCTCCCCCCGGAACCGGCTGGGTGGGCTGATCATGGAGCGCGGTGGGCAACCGTCGCACGGCTCGGCGCTGGCTCGCGATGGTCGGGATTCCGGACCTCATGGAGCGACTGGGTCCTGCCTGACGGCCGCACCGGCACGGTGACTCGCGAAAAGAAAACGAGCAGATACGGGGAGAGGTGTGACCTCTCCCCGCTTCTGCTCCGTCCCATTCTTACCCGTTGCCCCGCCGGCCGCCGCCGGCCCACATCGGCCGCCCACCTTGTTCGCGGATCAGTACCGACTGCCCGCTCGTGAGGTTCTCAATCCGGCCGACCTCCAGGTCCTCCCCTTCGTAAAAGCCAGACAAGATCACCTGGTCGCCAGCTTGAACTGAAAAGCCCTGCTCCAGGGCAAACCACCAGGCGCGGTTTTCCATACTTACCTGCTCTCCGCTCCCGAGTTCCACCAGCAGAGTGTCTATATCGACGCTCACTACGGTCCCCTGAAGCTGTATCCAAGCCTCCACATCTGCCTGACCGCCACCCCCGCCGGCTGTGTCTCGCTCGCGGCCGCTGCTTTGACCAGCCCAGGCCGGCCGGCCCACCTCGTCCCGCAGGCTGATAGTGGCGCCATCGGCGGTTCGGGTGATCTCGGCTGCCTTGAACTCGCCATCTTCCCAGTATCCAACCACCCGGATTGACTCCCCGGTCTGCAGAACATAATCCTTCTGCGCCAGGTACCCCGGCCCGGTGCCCACATGAACATCTCCTTCACGGGTATCGATCACCAAGTCCACCCCTTCATCCGGAACCTGCACTACAGTGCCTTCGATTTCCATCCACTCATGGGAAGCATCCTCATAGTTAGGATAGCCTCGCTCGGCTCTCCCCTCCCCTTGGTTGCCCAGCCCTTGATCCCCCCGGGGCAACGTGTTGTTTTCTGCCTCAGCAACCCTCCGGTTGCCCTGGCCTTGACCTTCCCGGGGCGACGATGCGTTTTCTGCCTCCGCAACCCTCCGGTTGCCATGACCTTGATCTTCCCGGGGCGGTGACGCATTTTCTGCCTCTGCAACCCTCCGGTTGCCCTGGCCGCTCGCCTCAGCAGCCCCATCCAGCCGATCCGCCGTGCGGATAACCCCACCAACGATCAGGGTGCCGATCAGCCCCACCAACAATCCTCCCAGTACGATTTTCTTTAACATGGTCTTGCTCCTTTTCCTTGAAACATCTGCTTCTGAAATCTTGGATCGGTCTTACTCTGCGGCCGGCGCTCCGGATGCCCGTACCGGGGTCAACCGGAGCTGCTGACCAAGCGAGAGAAAGAACCGCTTGCTCACATTGGTGATCCAGCGCCAGTGAATCCAGAGATGTATCACTGCTGCCACTATGGTGACGATGCCGGACCAGGTATGAATCAGATCCCACGTGGTACGGCTGAACAGGAAAGCCGGGTCCCAGCCCGGGTTGCCACCTCCCTGATAGCCGCCCGACGGGGCAAAGAGAAAGTATACACCGGACACGGCCGTCAGCAGAAAACCGACTGCGACCACCAGGTCAATGCCCACGTTGAACTTTGTTCCCGAGGAGAGCCTTGACCCCCGGCCCCGAATGCTCTTGATCGTGCGCCGGGTCATCCGCTTGACCCAGGTCCAATGGGTGGCAAAGTGGATCACAATGGCCGCGATCATCAGTATGCCCCCCCAAGTGTGGAGATCGCCCCAGGTGTGCCGATCAAAGAGGACACTCACACCGTACAGCGGGTTGCGTCCCCCCTCATAGCCACCCGACGGCCAGAAGAGGTAATAGGCGCCCGATACCGAGGCCACGATTCCGCCCAGGGAAACGACCGCAAAGATGATCCAGTTCGCTCTCGTCTGCGCCGACAGTCTGATCCGTTTTGTCATGATTCCTTCCTTTGTCATTATTGCTTCACCTATCTCTATCGACTGGCCTGGTGCCGATTCTGATCGAAAGTATAGCCAAAAGTTGTAAAGCGATTATGAAGAAGGTGTGTGAAAGCCGTAGGAGAGAAACGATCCTGACACCGGCTGCATCATCGGGTCAATACCGGCCGCCCTCCGGCCGGGCGAAACGGGTCAGCAAGGCCCCAACTGGACCAGACCAGGCCCAGCCGCTGGCGGAACTGAGCGACCTGAGATATGATACCGGTGGAATCCACCGTCTGGGTTGAGCCCCAGCCGCCGGTTCCGCGAACCGCGCCGAGACCGCTACTCAATGTCGAATTCGGACAGCACCACAACTGAGGTCTATATATCTGTCGATGTGGAGACGGCCGGACCGAATCCGCATGGCTACTCTTTGCTCTCCATCGGAGCCTGTACAGTATGTGAGCCACAGAGCACCTTCTACGTGGAACTGCGACCGGTGAATCACAACGCCGCCCCAGGGGCGCTTGCCGTGAGCCGGTTATCGCTGGAGCGGCTAGAGGAGGGTGGCCTTCCCCCAACCGTGGCAATGGCCCGTTTCGAGGCCTGGCTGGCGGATCAGGCTCCGGCCGGGATGCGGCCGATCTTTCTGGCATTCAATGCCCCCTTTGACTGGATGTTCGTGTGTGATTACTTTAACCGGTACCTGGGTCACAATCCGTTCGGCCACGCCGCCTTGGATATCAAGGCGTTCTATATGGGATTGGCCGGGGTACCGTGGGCGGAGACCGGCATGCGACATGTGGCCTCGCGCTACCTTGGTAACCGTCATCTGACCCACCATGCCCTGCAAGACGCCATGGATCAGGCTGAGATATTTGTCAAGATGCTAGCAGAGGCAGAGAGCAGATAGGCACTGATTCTCGGCGAGTTTTCCTGTTGGCATCTGCGATCCATTGGCCAATCAACCAAACAAGGAGACATTCCATGAGTGAAAAAGAGAGCCTGGCGCGTGTGATCGAGTCGGCCCGCCGATTGGGGGTGGAGCTAGATGAAGCCGAAGCCCTCCAGTGGATGACCGCCATCGCCGCATCCCCGCCGGGCGGTGATGACGTGGTCGTGGACGTGCGTACCGGGGTTTTCGGCCACAGAGTCACCATGCTCGATTTCAGCCCCGAGGACCTGGCCCATTTTCGAGATCTCGGCCGGCTGGTCGAGTTTGAGGATCGCCCCGGTGTGGTCGAAACCGCGCTGGCGCTGTCCGGATCGGCCGCGCAATCCAAGATCCAGACCTACCCTGGCGATGCCGACTTTTTTGAACGGGTCAATATCAAGGCCGAGACTCGCGAGGAAGCGTGCCGGATTCTGGCCGAGATCATGAGGGAAAAAGCCTTGAACACTATCCAGGGGCCGACCTATCAGCTCATCGAGGTCAAGTTCGGCTCCTACCCCTATGATGTGGTCAAGAGCGGTGGTTTGATCAAGGCCGGGGCGCCGGTCTCATGGACCCCTGAGGAGATCCAGCGGAGCCAGATCAAAGCCCTCCGGCCCGATAACACCGAGGCCGTGATCCGCTGGGACGATGTGGCCCTCGACCCCGGATGGTGCAAGCTCGATTGGGTCGTGGCCGACCCCGTGCGCGGCGAGTTAGCCAACGCCAGCAACATGCTGGATGCAACCTGGGAGGCTCCCGGGGGCGCGATCACGCCCCTGGACGGTTATCTGGATCCTTACTTTCAGGAAGTATACCTGGATGCTGAGTCTCTCCCCGTGTTCTCTAAATTGGCTCGTCACGTTTCGGCCGACGCCTTGTATGATTACGTCATTCAGTTGGAAGGAGAGGTAAACAAATACCTGACCAAGGATATCAACTATGGCAAGGCTGCCAAACGGATGTATAACATCTTTCGCCTGACCGGGCGCTACGAGGAGGCTGCGTTCCTACGCGAGCTGTTCGATGAACCAACGACCATGTTGTACCAGGTGTGGTCGCTGATTCGCACCATCGACGACACTTGCACGCCAGGGTCAAGCATCCCAATCGACAACGTGCTGGCCCAGGCAGACCAGTTGATCCTGGCCGTCATCGAAGCTCTGGAGGGGGATCGGGAGGTCGAGATCGTGCGCTACCTGTTGCGGCTCCGGGACGCCCTCAGCCATCAGAAGAGCGGGCGTGATTTGACCACAGAGTGCGAAGCTGCCCGCGCCGAAGTGATCAACATCGTCAATAACTTTTTCCAGGAAAAGCTCACGTCCATGCCAGCGATCAAGGCATACATTGATGAGGTGGTTGACTAGGTGATGCACACGGCACAGCTTGGAGGCGCCTCCTCAACAGACTGCAATGGAGAACGTGGAGAATAACCATGGGAAAATTCGCCAATCACACATGCGGAGATGGGCGGCAACTTGCGCGGCCGAGCCCATGCATGGATAGTCAATCCTGCATCCCATGTCAGAATGAGGGATTCAACTGGCAGACGAGATCTGATCGGGATGGGCCCGACTAGGGGCACGGAGGGTACGGGCAGTAAATCGGTGTTGGCGTCGGCGTGGGTGTCGGCGTTGGCGTTGGCGTTGAGGTTGGCACAGGCACATCGGCGCTGCGATGCACTAGCGGAAGAAAGGATGACTCTGGCGGCTGCGGGCTCGGATCAGGATAGGCGAATTCGGTACCGGTGCCAACTGCGTTGACCGCACTGCCGGCGGCGGCTGCCATGCACACCAGGCCGATGGCACACACCAACACAAATCCGATTCCCAGCCAATGAAAGAGACGTTTCATGTTTCTGCCACCACAAATCCCTTCGCCGCGCGCCGATCCTTCACGTTGAAGGTTAACACGGTTGCTACGAAATGTAAATGGGACTCGAGTCCTGCTTGACCCACCTGATGGCCGGCGACCAGGCATCGAATGACTGAACAGCGCCGGGCGCCGAGAATTCTGCCCTCTCTCGCTCTCGTGGCCGTTCAGATCGGCGGCGCTGCCCGAGGGTCCGAACCTCAGTGCCGCGGGTCGCCAAGCTGGGCGACCGTGGTACAATGGCCCACTCTGGCCGAGCGCGACAGTTGGGGCAGTTTGATGCCAGGTGTGCACTGAGAAGCATTATTGGTGGGGTCCGGCCTGCCGGACCGACATGAGAGATCACGTACTGGTTGGTGCTGGATGAAAACAATGCGAAACATGATCATACTTAACCCGGTCTCCGGTGGCGGGGCCGGTGGGCGCTCCCATAGCCTGATCGAGCGGTTGCTGCAGAGTCACAACCTCGATTTCGACCTTGTCGCTACCGAGCGGCCGTGGCACGCAGCGGAACTGGCGGAACAGGCTGCCATGGATGGATACGACCATGTGGTTGCGGCGGGCGGCGACGGCACCGCCAACGAGGTGCTGAACGGGCTGATGCTGGCCAAACAGGCAGGGGCGGGGGGGAGCGTCGCCATGGGGATGCTATGCATCGGCAGGGGTAACGACTTTGCATTTGGCGTCGGCGTGCCGCCGGACCTGGAGGCCGGGTGCCGCGTGCTGGCCGAGGGCAACCGGAGAATGATCGACGTTGGCTGGGCCGTGGGCGGCGATTTTCCCGAAGGCCGCCACTTTGGCAACGGCGTGGGCATTGGATTTGACGCAGTGGTCGGCTTTGAAGCCCTGAAAATGAAAAGGCTGCAAGGTTTCGTGTCCTATCTCGCCGCTGCTCTCAAAACGATCATGCTGTACTATCGTGCTCCCCTGGTGCGCATAGAACTCGATGGAGAGATGATCACACAGCCTTCATTGATGATATCTATCATGAATGGGCGACGAATGGGCGGGGTTTTCATGATGACGCCAGAGGCCGAAATTGACGACGGCAAGTTTGATCTGTGCATCGCTGGGCAGGTGGGCCGCCTGAGCATGTTGGCCCTGATGGCCCGTTTCACGCGTGGAACGCAAGCCACTCACACAGCCATCAGAACCGGCCGGGCACGCCGAGTGGTTGTCACCGCCCTAGAGGATGCGTTGCCCGCCCACGCTGACGGGGAGACGCTCTGCACGGATGGACAGCGGCTGTCTCTGGAACTGCAGGCGCGGCAGATTGAAGTGGTGTGCCAGGCGGAGGATGATACGCGGTGAAGCTGGTTAGGTGGGTGGTGAATGCGACCATCAAGCGACTGACACGTCTTATCTGTCACGTGGACAGCGCACAATTGGAGCGGGTGCCGACACAAGGGCCGCTTATCTTGGTCGCCAACCATGTGAATTTCCTGGAGGTCCCTCTTCTCTATACCCACCTGCAGCCGCGCCGATTAACCGGCTTTGTGAAAACCGAGACCTGGAACAACCCTCTGCTTCGTGTCCTATTCACCCTCTGGGACGCCATTCCATTGAGCCGGCAGCAGGTGGACATGTCAGCGATGCGCCTCGCCCTGTCAAAGTTGGACGCTGGCCATATGCTTGCCATAGCGCCAGAGGGTACGCGCAGCGGCAACGGCCATTTGCAGCGCGGCTTTCCCGGCGTTGTGATGCTGGCGTTGCGTAGCGGCGTGCCAGTTCTTCCGCTGGGCCATCACGGTGTGGAGAACTATAGACGTGACTGGGCCCGCTTGCGACGCCCCGACTTTCACATCGCAGTCGGCCGGCCGTTCCACCTGGACCCTGGCGCCGACAAAGTCACCAGCGCCGTGCGCCAGCAGATGGTGGATGAGATCATGTTTCAGATAGCAGGTCTGCTACCTCCTGCTTATCGGGGTTTCTACTCCGACACGGCCGCGGCTACCGAAAGGTACCTGCGTTTCGTGTGATTCCGATCATCCTACCTGCTTTCTGGGAACCTTTGTTGAGGGAGTGCTACGAATCAAAGGCATGACCATCTTGCTCCTGGGGGCTCTCAAAGAGACTGAACCGGGCAAAAGGCTCACGCGACCTTCGGACATGAATTCGGCCGATGAGTGTTGCCGGCATTGGCAGGTGTTTGGGTATGGTGCGGGCCGCAAAGGGAGAACTTGCCAGCAGGCCCCTGGCGTAATAGAATACCAGATAGTCGCAGGGTTCCATCGCCAGATGGAGTCCAGTATGGGAGCATGAGATGCTCAGGAACAATCGTGTCCTGGTCGTTGAGGACGATCGCGCGGTCGGCATATTGATTGAGGCTCAACTGGAGCAGATTGGCTGTGTCACTGTTGGAAAGACAGGAGACGGCCTGAACGCAGTCGAGATGACGCGGGCGCTACGACCAGATGTCGTGCTGATGGATGTCAAACTGCCCGGTCTGAGTGGCATCCAAGCTGCGCGCCGAATTGGCGAAGAGTGTCCCACCCCTGTGGTCCTGATCACAGGCTATGAAACCCCGGAACTGGTGGAGCAGGCGAGCGAGGCTGGCGTGGGCGGGTACTTGATCAAACCGATCAATGCGAAGGATTTGGAGCGGGCCCTGATGATCGCCATGGCCCGCTTTGAGGATCTGGTGGAACTCCGCCGCCTGAATCAGGATCTCGAGGATCGCAATGAGGAACTGGACGCATTTGCCTACACGGTAGCGCACGACATTAAGAATCCACTCGCCCTGGTGATCGGATTTGCCGAAGCACTGGTGAGATATCGCACCAGCTTGTCGGAGGATGAGCTAGTTGTGTACCTGGGCAGTATTGAGAAAGCCGGGCATCAGATGAGCCGAATCATCGACCAGTTGCTGATGCTTGCCAGATCCCGACCCGGGGACATGAAGGTCGAGCCGCTGGACATGGCGGCCGCTGTGGATGGCGCTTTGCAGCGGCTGGTCCACACTATCAGAGAGTTCCAGGCCGAGATCATCAGGCCTGACTCCTGGCCGGTTGCCTGGGGATACGGGCCACTGGTTGAGGAGGTGTGGGTCGACTATATTGATCGTGCCATCAAGCGCAGCCGAAAGCCCCCCCACATCGAACTGGGCGCCGCAACTCAAGTAGATGGCATGGTGCGATTCTGGGTAGTTGACAAGGATGCCAGCCCCACTCAGGGGGACAACCAAGATGGTTGGGGGGGGGGCGGCGTGGGGCTGTCTGTCATACAGCGCATCGTAGAAAGGCTGGGTGGAGAGGTGGGGGTTGAGCACAAAGACGGGCAACCCAGCTCCCTCTTTTTCACGCTTCCGGCCGCAGACCACGGAAAGGGCATCTGATTCCGCCGGTGACCGAGTCTCAGCCCCGGCAAAGGAGCAGAGGAGGTCGTGGGCAGCGCGCTGTTTGGATCAGACTGAGCGCCGCGTGAACGGAGATCCTGATGTCTGTCGACACGCTCCCCAGCGAATCGGCGAACCGGCTAGAACGGCACACCCAGCACGGTGCAGACTGACTGCAACAATGCCTGCACCTTGAAGGGTTTGGTCAAATAGTCCTGCACCGTCGCCAGAACCTTTGACTTGTCCTCTGCGCGCTTTTTGACCGTGAGGACAATCACGGGTATGTCCTTAAGTTCGGCCTCGGCTTTGAGTTCCCGGTAGACATCCCAGCCATCCATCTTTGGCATCATAAGATCCAAGAGTACGAGATCGGGTTTCACCGTTCGAACCACTTCCAGGCCTTCTAATCCATCCTTGGCGCCGATCAGGCTGAACCCCTTTTTCCGCAGGATCAATCTGGCGAGCCTAATCATCTCGGGTTCGTCTTCGATGTGAACAACCACTTTTCTCTCTGCAACCATGGGGCGTTCTCCAGATTCACTCTAGCCTGCGTTCAAAACGCCAGCATTAGCCGAACTCTTGGGCACTAGCCGTGTCTTGCCACAAGATGGCACCGGTTCCGTCATGCCAACGGCAGTCGTGGCAAGACTCGACCCGAAAACCATCCGGTCAGTGGTTTCTCCATATCCAACATCCACCTGGTCCGTCCGCTTGACAGATGCCTGCCCAACGCTCACAGGCACCGGCCAACCCTACGGCCGTGGGACGCGCTCAACCGCTCCCTTTTCCAAGGTGCACACGTCCTTGCCACACGCAAGCACGTTGCTACTATCATAGTCTACCAGAGAAAGGTATGTACTAGGTATACAGAAGGTAAAATCGGGGAAAACTCGGATGGAAATTGCGGATGTCAATCTTCTGGTGGCCCAAGCAGTTCTCGAGCATCAAAATAGTATCCCACACCGCGGATGGTGTGCAGGTAGCGAGGCGAGGACGGGTCAGGCTCTAGCTTTTGGCGCAGGCGATAGATGTACTGCTTGATGAGATTGGGATCACCTATCATCTCAGGTCCCCAGGCCCGAGAAAGGATGGCATCCGTGCTCAAGACCTTGCCCGCGTGGTTGATCAGCAAGCGGAGGATCTCAAACTCCTTGGGAGTGAGAATGATCGTTCGATCCCCTATCACCATCTGGTGCCGGTTGAGGTCCAGCATCGCCGAGGCGGTAGGGAAGAGGGCCTCTATTTTTTTCTGTCGCTGGCTGTCGCCCCGACCTGCGCGGCGCAAGCAAGCCACGATGCGCGTGAGCAGTTCCGAGGAATCGAAAGGCTTGATCACGTAATCATCTCCGCCGGCGGCGAATCCTCGAATGGTATCCTCGATGGTTGCCATGGCGGTGACGAAGATGATCGGTACGTCCGTCAATCCTCGCAGGCGGCGGCAGAGCTCAAAGCCATCTACGCCAGGCATCATCACATCAAGAAGAATGATGTCAGGATGGGTTTGGTAGGCGGCCCGCAATCCGGACGCGGCGTCCGAGGCGACGACGACCTCAAAGCCCTCGGCATCGAGAACGATGCGCAAGAGTTTCAGTGCTTCCGGGTGATCGTCAACGGCGAGAACGCGAAATCGGCGGCGCATCCATTTTTCCTTTCAGTTCCTCGACAAGAGGCGGGCAGTTCCACGGGATGGCAGGAAACACCATCAGGCGGGCCAAGTCTATCATAACAAAAGCGCACCGTCAACGCCCCGCAGGCTGATCAGCGAATTCGCCTAACGAACTTGGCGGCCAAGTTGATTTGAGGTCACCGCGGAGTATCTCGAGATGAAGGCTGACCGGCGAATGTCAATGGCACCATTGGTCGCAGGGCGCTCCATTACGCACGCAGGATTGGTGGAATCAGGAACCGCCGGGGAACTCGGGGTTTCCAGCTCGAATACCAATCCCACCAATCAATTGTTTCCATCACGCTCTTGTCGCCGCAGCAACTCCCACCAACCAATTGTTTCCGTCACGCTTTTCCCTGCGCGGCAACTCGCACCAACCCATTGTCTCCACCACGCTTTTCCTTGCAGGGCAGCCTTTGCCAATCCACTGTTTCCACCACACTTGTTTTCTGCGCAGGTACCAGGCTGCCACCTCGCCGCACGCCAAGCCACGTGGCGTGGCGGCATGGGTCGCGCCCTGCCACGTGGCAGAGCACTATGTCATCCCTCATTATGGCACAGGGGTTCTGTGCCTTGACGGCAACATCTCTAAACTAGCAGGGCGTGTGCAAAGCTCTCACAGAGACCGCCATTACTACACGAATATCACCAATTGAACGGATTTCACGAGTTCCCACTATTGTAATATGCGCATTCATGCGATTCCTGATCCTCTTTGCACTTTTAAGAAATCACTTCCCGCTTTGAATGCGGAATCAGGTGCACTGCGCGTCCGCAAAAGCCAAGTTGTTTTTGAACAAGTACTTCGGGCGGCCCTGACTTGGCGGACGGCGCCGATTGACGGCAACGGGCGGCCGATCCCGATAATTGTTTGACGGTGAAATTTCTAATCTCTGATTCAATTATCATTTCGGTTTCAGAGGCGTCGCATGGCACCTTTGGCGGAGAACGATGGCCGTGGTTCGCAGCGCGGCGGGGCGCGTGGCGGGTGGGATGGCGAGCGGCACGAGGGTCCGATCCCGCCAATCCATTGTTTCCATTACGCTGTTCCCTGCGCAGTGGTCAGGCCATCTCGTCACACTCCACACCACGCGGAAGGACACCATGTCATCTCTCATCATAGCACAGTAGTTCTATGCGGTAAAGGCAGGATTCGTCAACATGGAGGTGGACTCGCGAATTCCATTGACGGCGTGGATGGCAAAGAGACGAGATACGGAGGCCGGCTGATTCCTGGCTAATCTGGATGCCGTGCTCAAGTGGGCCGGATCGAGAGTTGCCGCCAGACCGCATTCTGGATGTGCATTGGGACAGCGGCCATCCAATTGACCAGAACGAAGGATTATGGGGAGTGCGCGAGTTCGATGGCGGCGCGGCCAGGACCTAATCGGACCTGGTGGGAATCAGGCGGTCGGATCCGAACTGACTTGCTGCCAGGTCCTGGGAGAGGGCGGCGATCGACTGGGCGCTGGCGGCCGCGGCCGAGACCGTGAATGACCAGGTGATCGTCTGGCCGTTGACGGTGACCGAAACCGTGTACGTTCCGCCGGGGGCCAATGGTTCGCGCGGGATGATCACCACCGCATCGCGGGAGTTCAGCGTGCTGCGGCCCAACCTCTGAAGATCGGGATTGGGATTGACATAGGTGGTCTCGTCTAGGGTACAGTGCTCCAGCTCGGTGTCTCCCTCCTTGAGCGAGTGGGAGCTAACGCTCGGGGAGAGTTCCCCCGCGCCGATCTGAAGAATGATGGGGAGACCGGCGGGAGCGGTATAGCCAGGGCAACTGGTCAGCGGGTCGGGATTCTCGCCCCAATAG
>WSZX01000136.1 GCA_013139935.1 Ardenticatenales bacterium | reverse complement strand
AGATCAGCCAGGTCGGAGCACATAGCCAGGGCAGCCATGATCTCAGAGGCAACCGCGATATCATAGCCCGTCTCGCGGGGGACGCCGTCGGTGACGGTCCCCCGGCCAATAATGATGTTGCGCAGCGACGCGTCGGAGACATCCACCACCCGCCGCCACTGAACCGAATAGGGGTCGATGTTAAGGCGGAACATCCGCTCCCTGTCCTCGGCCGTCAAGTCGGAAGCCTTCACCGAATCGATGTTCAGCTTCTTCAGGCGCTTGCGCATGGAGGGGGTATACTCATCATCTGGGCAAAGCGCCTTGGCCAAGAAGCTAGTACTCCAACGCCCCTCCTTTGCCATCCGGTTGTCTATGGCGGCCGCCAGCAGGTTGTGGGCGGCGCCAACGGCGTGGATATCCCCGGTCAGGTGAAGATTGAAATCCTCCATGGGGACTACCTGGGCGTATCCCCCCCCGGCCGCGCCCCCCTTAATGCCGAAGGTTGGCCCCTGAGAAGGCTGCCGAATAACTGTCATCACCTTCTTGCCGATAAAATGCAGGCCCTGGCTGAGACCGATCGTCGTCACCGTCTTTCCCTCGCCGAGCGGCGTGGGCGTGATGGCCGTCACGTCGATGTACTTTCCCAGCGGCCGGTCAGCGAATTTACCCAGCACGTCCAAGTGTATCTTGGCTTTGTATTTGCCATAGTAATCCAGATCATCTTCGGTCAAGCCAATCCCCTCGGCTATCTCGATGATTGGCTTCAACTCGGCAGCTTGGGCGATCTCTATATCGGTTGGTACGGGTTTCACCTTCGTGACCAGCATGATTCGATTCCCTCCTCGAAGAGATAACTCCTAACGCTCAAGACGAGCAGACCTCACCCGGCATTGTATCAACTTTCCCAGCCCGAGACGAAATCTCACGTCACGATCGGCCTGAGAAAAGGCACAACCTCGCGCCGCACAGCCTCGCGCACAATCGAGTCTGCAACCTCATGCAGCGACGCCTCGTAGTCAGGGTCAATCACCCCGTCATTAGGGCAATGATGCTGCTGGAGAAGCTCGGACGCAAGCTCCTCCACCTGATTGATGGTACATCCTGGCAGGCGTTCGGCCAGTAGTTGGGCGAACCCGCAGGCGGCGTCTCGGCGCACTTCACAGCGGGTGACCCGTTGCGCATCGTCAAACAGGATACGTAGTTCCGGGCGTCCAAAATAGCGGGCAAACTCTGCAATGTGCGCATCCCCGTATTCCACTCGCCAACTCGCTTCGTTGTACGTCCGCATGGTCAGGCTGCAGAAGGGCTTGGGCAAAGCAATCGCCACTCCCATCTCCTCCATCGCGGACCGGAGATGGTCCACTACATGTTGCGGCGCCCAGCCTTGATGCTCAATCGGTACCACAATGGCTCGCGCGCCGCTGCGAGCCACCATTTCAGGTAATAGGTAAGCCATCTGCGCGCATTCGACCAGCCCAATCAGGAGGTCAGCGGCCGGCAAGACCTTGGGCAGCATGAGTGAGAGGTTCTCTTGATCCAGCGGGATCAGCGGTGGCGCACGCCACACGGAGACGTTCCAATGAGCCGGAGCGTGCTGGCGGATATGGTCAGCAACCCTCTGTCCAAACGGACCCTGGGTGGCCACCAGAACACGCATCTGGCGCTGCAACGGCAGCCAGCCTACTGAAGGGAGGCTCCGCACAGCCGTTACCAGATCCTCCACGGCTGCGCCCGTCTTTTGCTGCAAGTAAGTGATAGAGATGCTGTCCTCATCCAGAGAGAGTCCCACCAGCTTGAGGGCGGGGATTCTCCCCAGCAGGGCACCGGTGATCTGACCGCGAGCGCTCTGCGCCGAATCAATGATCACCACATCGGGTTGCAGAGTCTCGACCTCACGCACTACATCAGGGCTGTATTCACTCAGCCCAACCACCTGAATATCAGGCTGCGCCTCCAGCAAACTGCTGACACCTTGAGCAAAGAGCGGATGGCTGGCGATGATATAGATGCGAATAGCGTGCAAAACGTCTATCCCTGGGAAAGACCGTCAACAAAAACAACAGGCCGCGCTCTCAGTCCGCAGCCTATTGTAAACGAATGCCCCCGGAAGCGTCTATGGTTCATTATGGCCGTTGCCCCAGAGCCCATAGCCGGAAAGGGCTATTCCCGGCATGGGTGCCCGGGCCCCTGGGTTTCCCCAGCCAAGCGGTGTGGGCTCCGGTTTCGGTTCCAGCAGGCGCATCTGCTATCCGGGCCCCAGCCCATGGCGCACCGCAAAGACGGCCGCTTGCGCCCGGTTGTTCAGATGCAGTTTGTCCAGGATATTGCGGAGGTGGTTCTTGACAGTGTTCTCGGCAATATGCAAGTGTTCACCTATCTCCCTATTGATCAACCCTTCAGTTACCAGTGCCAACACCTCGGTCTCTCGTGGGCTCAGGCCCTCCACCGCGCCAGGAACCCGCGTCGTCTGATCCAAGCGGGCAAACTCGCGTAGGATCTTGGTGGCAAGCAGCGGAGAGATAGCTGCTTCTCCTCGGGGCACGCCGCGCAGACGCCGGAATAGCTCCTCGGGCTTGACGCTCTTGAGCAAATAGCCCGAAGCACCGGCGCGGATGGCGGCAAATAGGTCCTGGTCATCATCTGACACCGTGAGCATGACGACATGCACCTGCGGCATCTCCGTCTTGATGCGACGCGTGGCTTCCGTGCCATTCCAATTGGGCATCTCGATGTCCATCAGGATCACATCCGGTTGGAGTCTTCTGGCCTGTTCCAGCGCCTCTCGCCCGTCCCGGCCCTCCCCGACTACCTGGAAATCAGGTTGCGAATCGATCAGCCGCGCAATCCCCTTGCGAAAAAGATCGTGGTCATCCACCAACAAAGTACGCAAACGGTCCATCCTTCCCTCAGCGATCCGAATTACAGGGAACAAAAATGCACACACGGGTTCCTTTGCCCGGCTGGCTCTCGATAGCGAACTGGCCTCCCAGGCCAGCTACACGTTCCCGCATCGTCAACAGGCCGTAACTGCCCAGGCGACCCATCCCGCTCCCCGCCACGTCGAATCCAGTCCCATCGTCGGACACGACGACATCCCAGCCCGCTACCCTTTGACGGATTCGCACCTCGACCCGCCTGGCGGCCGCGTGACGGCGGACATTGGTCAGCGCCTCCTGTATCACGCGGTGGAGATGAACTTCCACCAAAGGCGGGAAACAGACGGGCCCACCGCTATCCTCAGCCACAAGAACGGCCTCTATCTGGTTCCTGAGTCCAAAGTCATCAAGATAGTCCTGTAACGAGGGAATAAACGCTTCCCCTTGCGGCTCAGTGTGCCGCAGGTTGCTGAGCACCTCGCGAACGTCACTGTAGGCATCGCTCAGATAAGTGTCCAGCAACGCCAGTTCCTCCATGGCGACCATCCAGTCTTGGGTCTCCGCTGCCCCTTTGACCATCTCAATCTGGAGGTTTAGCAGACCTAGCGTCTGCGCCAGACCGTCATGC
>WSZX01000448.1 GCA_013139935.1 Ardenticatenales bacterium | reverse complement strand
CGATCCCATTCGCTGTGCCAGGCATGAGCCACTACCTGGTGGCAGCAATCCTCAGCGCCGAGGGCGGAATTGGCGTGCGGAGCGGCTGCTTCTGTGCCCACCCGTACCTGTTGCACATGTTACAGGTCGAGTCGGAGAAAGCAGTCAAGTATCAAGATGAGATTCGCCGAGGAATACGCAGCAACCTGCCCGGCTTGGTTCGTGTCAGCCTGGGCTGTTACAACAATGAGTCAGAGGTGGATCACTTTGTCACTCTGCTGAAAAGGATCGTGCGCCGCGAATATCAGGGAGACTATGTGCAGGATCCCGGCAGCGGTGCTTACCGCCCAAAGGGGTTCAACCCTGAATTGGAGCGCTTTTTCAAGCTAGAGTAGCGAGGCTCGCAAGAGTCTCTCCGCCACCCGGCAACAGCCCGAGACCTAGTCCGCGAGTTCGGCCGGCAAGGTGAAGGTGAAATGGCTTCCCTCACCCAACTTGCTCTCTACACCTGCTTCCCCACCCAGTTTCTCCATGATGCGCCGCACAATGGACAACCCCAACCCGTGCCCCTTGGCCCTGAGCTTCTGGAGTCGCGTAAAAGGGGTGAACAACCGGGCCTGTTCCTCGGGCGTCAGGCCGGACCCATCGTCACGAACCCAGAACTGAATCGTGCCATCACCTTGGTCCGTCGCCCCTAGCTCCAGATGTGGCGGTTCCCCGCCGTACTTGACAGCGTTGCTGATATAGTTGGTCCAGACCTCCTCAATCCATGGTCCGTAACCCATTGCTGCCGGCCAGGTATCAGGAAGAGTGATCTGGACTTGGCTGCTCTCGATCAAGTACTCCAGCCGCACCAGGGCCTGAGACACAAGAGTGTCCATGTCCAGCGGCTCCACTTCTATGTCGTCGACGTTCCGGACGGTGGACAACAGCAGCAACTCATCAGTGATATTGGCCATCCTGTTTCCGGATCTGGCAATCGTGTGAAGAAAGCGGCGGACCTCGTCATCCGTCAGTGTCTCATAGTCTTCTTCAAGCAGTTCCGCAAAGCCAATGACGCGCGTCAACGGGTTGTTTAGATCGTGGGCCACGGTGTGTGCAAAGGCATCCAGATCCTCGTTGCTGGCTTCCAACTCGGCCGAATATCGGCGAAGTTCCTCGACCATCCTGGCGTTGTCGATGGCGATGGCGGCCGAGGCGGCCAGAGTCTCGACGAGTGCCCGGTCGTTGTCATCAAACTCGCCCTGCAGCTTGTTCACCACCTCCAATACACCTAGGACGGTCCCGCGACACCGCAGGGGCACAGCCAGCAAGGAATGCGTCTTAAAGTCAATCTGCTCGTCCACGCCCGGAAAGTGCCGCGGGGCCTCCCGCACGTCAGGAATAACGACGGTTTCGCCTCTCTGCGCAACCCAGCCGGCTATCCCCTGACCTGGGCCCAGGCGCAGGCCATTGGGAGGAAGCACCTTGCCAAGCGTGATCATCGTTCCGCAGGTCAGCCACCCCTCCATCTCCTCGTCCCACAACCAGACAGAGGCCCCCTCTGTACCCGCGATCTCGGTCACTTTGCGCAGCAACCGCTCCGTCACCTGCTTCACGTCGAGCGTGGCGGAAAGCTCCTGACCCACCCGATTCAGCAGAGCCAGTTCGCGGTTGCGCCGTCTCAGCAGTTCCTGCGACCGCTCACGATCGGTAACGTCGGTATTGGCGACGATACACGCGTCGACCTGACCATCTGCATTGAGCAAAGGGTACAACTGGGATACCATAAAACGGTCGGTTCCGTCCTGGCATCTCAGGGCAATGTCCACATTACTCAGCGAGCGCTCATCAAAAACCTGAGCCACCACGGCATCAAGGGCGATCTGGTCTTCAGGCGTCGACAGAAGCATCGAATACGGCTGTCCGATGACATCCCGCCCGTACTGAAAGACTTTTTCACACGCCCGGTTCCACGTCTGGATGAGTCCATCCTTGCCAACAGAAAAGATCGGGCTTGGTGAGTTCTCCACGACCTGCTGATAGCGCCACTCGCCTGCCCCGAGCGTCTCCTCTGCCGCCTTGTCCTCCAAGCCAGCACTCTGCTGACGAACTCGCATCAGTTCGGCGTCAGGCTGTTCTTTGGTCTCCTCTCGATTCATGGTGCTCCTTCTGATGGCCGTCAAGCACCTGTTCAGAGAGTGTAGAAAAACAAACGAGGCGCCGTCACCTCTGCAGTTCCGCTGCTGCAAAAGGAAGGCCGGTAGCGGTGGCGAAGGGGGGGCAATGCGCCCCCTTCGCCACCCCTGCCTCTCTGTCCCGTCGGCGGCAGCCCGTATTCCACACCCTCTGTTCAAGAACACAAGGACCGCCTCGGGTTAGCAGAGTGTATTGTACTATCAACGGCACGAATTGGTCAAGTTCAGCGCTGGCGGCGGTGCAGACGGCCAGACCGGCCAGGCACAAGGCGATGATCATCATGTGTCTGATGGTTGGCGCTTTACCTCTCCTTCGTCAGTGGTTTCCCAAATACCTTTCAGACGAGAAACGGCGCCCAGACCGGAGGTGCCCACCCTGCCACCGAGAGAGAGTTGAACCGCGCCCACGATTATGTGGCGATGGCGTCGATACGCCACCCCCCGTCCTGCAGCACCAGCGTCAAGACGCGCTCTTCCACTCCGCCCCCCGGGTAGTTGAGGATAGCCTGCACGCTCGTGTGCCCGTCGGCCGCTGCCAGCCACGACACGGAGAACGAGTGATAGATCTCGTGGACACTCAGAAGCGAGAGCGGCGGCCGGCCACCCTCAACCTCTTCCTGCAGCCGGCGGCTGAGCAAACTCATGCTGCTGGCTCCCGACGCATCCCGCAGCAGGCCGGTCAGAAACTGAAGCGATACCTCGACCGGCCCATCTGGCTCAGCCCGATAGCTAATGGAGCCAAGCATCCGTTCAAGGACCGGTTCCAGCGTTGCGAATTCGGCCGGCGACCGGCCGCTCGCATAAAAGTCATACGCACCATCACCCGCCGCCTGCACGATGACGTGCCTCTCGTGCCCCGGCTCGCCATCCCCGTGTGGCGGCCGGTACCAATAACTGCTTCCCTGGGCCCATCCCAGGTCGACAGACCTGATCTCTACCGGCTGCCACGAGGCCGGCAACATCGACGTGGGCTCCCAGCCGGGGGCCGCCTCGGCCCAATTGACGCCAACGACCGCACCGCCCCCACTCGCCTGCCACCTCCACCCCTCATCCAAGGGTTCCCATGCTCCCGGCAGGTCAAACGCAAGCCCCAGCTCTGGAATCCTGACCCGCTGCCAACTAGCCGCCTGGGCTTCCGGGGTCACGGTCGCTGGTGCAACCAGCGTGGGGCTGTGGCTCGTCGCCGTCGGTTGCGCGGCCGGCGTAGCCGTCTTCCCTCCCCGGTCGACGTCAGTGGGTCTGACGACCTTGGGGGTTGCTTCAGCATCCAACTCGCCGGCCGAGCGTGCAGTCACCACCGGCCGGTCCTCGACGGCCGGTTCAACAGACTGGTCCAGAGCCATGTCGACCGGCGACGGCCCACTGCCTCCCCCGCTGGCCAAGATGAGCAAGCCTGTCAAGGCGGACAGCAGCACTCCCATCCATATCAGAGCGATCGCCGCGAACGGCTTTGAGACACTCATCTACGTCTACCCACGTAGTCGATACGCACAGAGGCAGATCTACAGCGTCAATGAACCGCGGACCCTATCGTTCCTCGTCCAGGTCCGCGAGCGGTTCCACCGCCGGCTCCCCCGACATGCCGGCCATTTCACGGTAAGCCAATGT
>WSZX01000231.1 GCA_013139935.1 Ardenticatenales bacterium | reverse complement strand
TGCGCTGGCACAGCGCCGGCCGGGGCTGACTGGCATCAACATGCTCGTGATTCTGGAAACCCGGTTGGACAACATTGTCTATCGCCTGGGATTTGCTGAATCGCGCGCCCAGGCCCGTCAGCTGGTGTCCCATGGCCACTTTGATCTCAATGGCCGGCGCACCAACATCCCGTCTGCGCTTGTTCGGCCGGGTGATATCCTGACCGTGCACAAGGAGAGTCGTCAAAAGCCCTATTTCAAGGCAGTAGCGCAACAGTTGGACGAGCGTCGGATACCCCGCTGGCTATCGCTGGATCCGGCCGCTCTGTCGGGCCAAGTGCTGCAATTGCCGGAACGAGAAGACGTTGACGTTTCAATCAATGAGCAACTGATTGTTGAGTTTTACTCGCGCTAGCGCCCATCGATCCGGTTAAGCCAGCCGCTTTTGGTCAAATGGAGGTTGTCCGTTGAGTAGCACGAGCATGGTTCTGCCGAATATTGAAGTTGATAACGATGTCAATACCCAGAAGTATGGCCGGTTCAACATCGGGCCTCTGGAGAGCGGTTACGGCCTTACCCTAGGGAGTGCGCTTCGACGGGTGCTGCTTTCCTCCTTGCCGGGTTATGCCGTGGTTTCCCTTCGTGTCAGCGGCGTGGCCCACGAGTTCACAGCCATTCCGCACGCTCGTGAGGATATGACCCGGCTGATTCTCAACTGCAAGCAACTGCGGTTAAAGATGACAGATGGCGAGACGGCGCGCCTGCGGCTGGAGGTGGAGGGTGAGGGTGTCGTGACAGCCGCTGATCTCCAGGTACCGCCGGAGGTGGAGATCGTCAACCCGGACCTCTACCTGCTTACGTTGGATTCGGATGACGCGCAGGTTGAGATGGAGTTCTCGGTAGAGCAAGGGAGGGGGTATTCCCCGGCCCACGAACGGGGCCATCTGCCCATCGGCGAAATCCCAGTGGATGCGATCTTTAGCCCGGTGCGGCGTGTGAACTATGAAGTTGAGCGCGCTCGCGTGGGCCAGATGACCAACTATGATCGCCTGGTTCTGGAGATCTGGGCCGATGGCACCTTGCGGCCGGAAGAAGCCCTGGCGCAGGCGGCTCAAACTCTGGTTACGCACCTGCGCCTCATCGCGGGCATCAGCGAAGAGGCCTTGGCGATGGAGCAGGCAGAGGTCGAGGAGCCGACCATACCCAACGAGGTTTACGAGGTTCCGATTGAGCAACTCGACCTCAGCGTGCGGGTCTTTAACTCGCTCAAGCGGACCGGCATCACCAAAGTGGGCGAGGTGCTGGATATGTTGGAAAAGGGTGATGAGGCGATGCTTGCCATCCGCAACTTTGGCGAAAAGTCGCTCCGAGAGTTGCGCGGCCAATTGGTGATCAAAGGCTTTACCCCTTCCCCGGATGACGACATCGCGGACGAAGCCGATGTTGACTGAGAGGCAGCAAAGATGAGACATAGAATATTCGGCCGTATACTGGGACGCAGTTCGGCGCACCGCCGCGCGCTGCGGCGAAACATGATCACACAGCTCTTCTTACATGGCCAAATTGAGACCACAGAAGCAAAGGCACGGGCAATACGCCCTGCCGCCGAGAAGCTGATCACGGTGGCCAAACGCGGATTGCAGAAAGACGCCGCCGGCCAGGTTCACGCCCGTCGCCTGGCATCCGCCAGACTGTATGGCCGGGAGTCGGTTTCCAATCTGTTCGATGAACTTGCCCCCAGGTATCAAGAGAGGCCGGGTGGATATACCCGTATGGTCAAGCTGGGGCGAAGACGAGGCGACAACGCCGAGATGGTGTTGCTGGAGTTGATAAGGGACTAGACCGACGGACGGCACGCAAGCGCCAGTGACCCCCGAATTGGGCGGATCGGAACCCCAAAGTCCAGAACTGGGGGGCGGGGCGGTTCAGCGGTACCGGTCGACTGTCGAGTATGACGGAACCGATTTCCACGGTTTTCAACGCCAGGCCCAAGGCGAACGCACCGTTCAAGAGACATTGGAGGCGGCCCTGTGGGCGGTGACCGGACAAGCTGTCACGGTGATGGGGGCCGGGAGAACTGATGCGGGTGTTCACGCCCGCGGACAGGTGATCGCTTTTGACGTCGATTGGCGCCATGGTGAGGCCGCGTTGGGCCGGGCTATGAATGCCAACTTGACGCGCGACGTAGCTGTCAAAGAGGTGGAGCGCGTGGAGCGGGGATTTCATCCCCGTTTCAGCGCCAGTAGGCGTACTTATCAGTACACGGTTTACAATCGATTGTGCCGGTCGCCGTTGCTCCGGCGCACGACTTGGCACCGGCGTCGACCGTTGGTGATGACGGCTCTGAACGCGGCCGGTGGCTTGCTGCTTGGCGAACATGACTTTGCCACTTTTGGCAAGCCGCCTACGGGTGCGAACACAGTGCGGCGCGTGTTTCGCGCCGAGTGGAGACGAAACGGCGGATTCGTGGTGTTTAGCATTGAAGCAGATGCCTTTCTTCACCGAATGGTACGCAGCTTGGTTGGTACGATGTGCCAGGTTGGGGCGGGAGAATGGTCGATTGAGCGATTCGCGGCCGCGTTTGCGGCCGCCGACCGAGCCCAGGCGGGGCCAACGTCTCCCCCGCAGGGCCTCTGTCTGTTGTCGGTTGGCTATCCGTAGTGAACCGGCCGGAGTGCGGACTAGGTTTACCTAGGGAGTTAGTTGGCGATAGGCTTGCAGGAGATTGGCAGTGAACAAGACATATTCAACCAAGCCGACAGATATCAAACGTAAATGGTTTGTGGTGGATGCGCAAGGGAAGACGCTTGGTCGGCTGGCGACGCGGGTTGCCAGCGTTCTGATAGGCAAGCACAAGCCAGAGTTTGCGCCTCATATGGATGTCGGTGACTTTGTTATTGTGGTTAACGCGGACAAGATTCACGTTACCGGCCGCAAACTGGATCAAAAAATGTATTATCGGCATTCGGGCTACCCTGGCGGGCTGACCGAAATCACGCTGCGGGACCAATTGGTTCGATATCCCACCCGGGCGGTGGAATTGGCTGTGCGCGGGATGCTACCCAAGAATCGATTGGGGCGCAAGATGCTGCGGAAGCTCAAGGTGTATGCAAGTCCTGAGCATCCCCACGGACCACAAAAGCCGGAATGGCTAGAGTTCTAGCGAGGTTGGGCAATGACTGAACAGTCTTACTATGAAGGAATCGGCCGGCGCAAAAGAGCGACGGCGCGGGTACGCATCTACCCGGGTGGCGATGGGACGTTTATCGTTAATGATCGTCCATTGCAGGAGTACTTTCCTCGCCTGGGGGACATTGACAACCTGATGGCCCCTCTGCGCGTGACGGAGCAGGAAGGCCGATTCAATGTCTCGGTGCACGTCAAGGGCGGAGGAATCACCGGTCAGACCGGGGCGGTTGGGCACGGCCTGGCGCGGGCCCTGCTAAAGGTCGACCCTGAACTGCGGCCGATCCTGCGCAAAGGGGGATACCTCACTCGTGATGCGCGTGAGAAAGAGCGCAAAAAGCCTGGCCTCAAGCGAGCTCGCAAGGCGCCGACCTACACCAAGCGCTAGATTTCACTGGGTGTTACCCATGGTAGCTTGGGGCCTGCCCGGGCAGACCCCAAGCGCTGGCGCATGCACGCTCTGACCCAGAGGCGAAGTCATACCTTTGCCTCTTTTTTTATCCGATGGCGATAACTATTGTGGGGCTGGGGCCGGGCGATCCGGCTTTGCTGACTCGTCAGGCATGGGATACCTTGTCGGATACTGATGAGGTTTTTCTGCGCACGGGCCAGCATCCAACCGTTGCCGGCCTTCCGGACGGTGTGGTGATCCATACCTTTGACTCGGTGTACGAGCAATCCGGTGACTTTGCCGATGTCTATGCAGCAATCACCGCCCGAGTGTTGGCACTGGGCAGACGGCCGCGAGGGGTGGTCTATGCCGTGCCGGGTCACCCGCTGGTTGGGGAAGGCACTGTCACCGCCCTTTTGCAGCAGGCGACGGCCGAAGGCCAACCGGTAACGATAGTGGCTGGGTTGAGCTTCATCGGCCCGGTCTTGACCGCACTGCAGATAGATGGAATGGATGGATTGCAGGTCGCGGATGCATTGGAAGTTGCCTTGTGTGTCCACCCGGCGCTGAACCCTGACGCGCCTGCCATGCTGGGGCAACTCTACAGCCGGGAAGTAGCGGGGGATGTCAAGCTGACGCTTATGAACCAGTATCCGGACCAACACTTGGTCCACCTCGTTCACGCCGCCAGTACCGCGGAAGAACAGGTGGATACGGTTCCTCTCCATGCCTTGGATCACTGTCAATCGATCGGCCACCTGACCACTCTTTATGTGCCCCCTCTGCCTCAGCGCAGCGGGTTCGAGGGTTTTCAGGAGACGATTGCCCGCCTGCGCGGCCCTGGAGGCTGTCCCTGGGACCAAGAGCAGACTCACCAGAGCCTGGGTCAAGGTCTGTTGGAGGAGACGGCTGAAGTCATGGATGCGCTGGAGGCGAATGATATGGATGCCCTGTGTGAAGAGTTGGGGGATCTGTTGCTCCACATCGTGATGCAGGCCCAGATCGCCACCGAAGACGGTGATTTCACTGCCGCCGATATGATAGCCGGAATCGAAGCCAAGATTCGCCGCCGTCATCCCCACGTCTTTGGCCGGGCATTGGCCTCCACGGTGGAGCAGGTTTGTGCCAACTGGGACGCCATCAAACGGCGCGAACGCGGCCTCCAGGAGGAGCGATCGGTCCTGGAGACAGTCCCTGCTTCGCTGCCTGCTCTGGCCCGAGCGGCCGCATTTCTGGGCAAAGCAGCCAGTTGTGGCGTTAACTTGCCGGGCGGAGACGAGGCGGTGGCGAGGGCGGGGGAGAAGGTCGCTGTGCTCTTGGCAGCCGACACCCGCGAGGAGCAAATGAGGGAAATGGGTGACCTGCTATTTGCCGCCGTCAACTGGGCCCGCTCGCAGGACGTTGATGCAGAGTCAGCTTTACGATCGGCGAACTGGCGGTTCCAGCAGCGGTTTCTGGCATTTGAGGCCGCCGCTCGCGAGAGGGCGGGAGGGATCTCCAACCTGGACGTGGATGAGGTCAAGAGGCTCTGGCGGGCGGCCGGGCCTGAATTGGGGGCATGAATGGACGCACGCGCGATTCTGCTTGCACTGGCGACCGGGATGCTGGCCTATGGCCTGTACACCTTGGTGTGGTGGCGCCGGGCATCCGGCATGGCCGAGGGTGCCTGGTATGCCGCCCAGAGCCGGCGGATGCTGGGCAGTGCGCGCTGGCTTGGATTTCGTGCCGTGGCGCTCTTTGTAGGGGGGGGGGGCATCTTGCTGTGGATGGCATTTAACCCTATGGAACAGGCCCCAGCAGAGCCGTCCGTCCTCCCTGCAACGGTCACACGACTACCCCCCACCGATGTGGCTCCTACTCTGTGGCACCAGGCCACGGTCATGGCGACCCTTGCTGCGCCGGCAGATGACGAGCGATCACCCGCCGCGGATGAGACCGGGGACGACGAACCGCTCCTGGTGCCCATCCCCACTCTGGTGCTGGGCAGCGGGGCCGTGGTCACCAATACCGGCGGTGGAGGGTTGTGGCTTCGGGATGCGCCCTTTGGCAACAACCTGTTACTGCTGCCTGAGGGTGGAGTCGTTTTCGTCCGTGGTGGGTTGCTTGAGGTCAATGGCCTTCTCTGGCAACAGGTGGAAGATACCGAGGGGCGTCAGGGTTGGGTGGCGGCCGACTATCTGCTATACCGTTAGGCGATATTGTCCGAGTAGTGGTGAGGGAGGCCGTTTCCTGCGCTTCCGCACATAGCGCGACGAATCGAGTCCGAATGCCGGATTGCGCAGTGCTCGCGCGTAACCAAATCAGGGTTGGCGTGTTTCAATGGTAGAGAAAACCGAGGCGTCCAAGCCAGAGCTCGCTATAACTCGTGAACACGAGGCGGACTTGGTGGCGCAGGCCAAACAAGATCCACTTGTGTTTGGGCGCTTGTACGAATTGCACGTTCACAGGATATACAACTATATCTATTACCGCACTGGGAATCACCATGATGCAGAGGATCTGACCGCCCGAGTGTTTTTCAAGGCGCTGGAGCACATTGGACGCTATCATGACCGGGGTGCGCCGTTTTCCGCTTGGTTGTACCGGATCGCACACAACATGGTGGCCAATTGGCACCGTGACAACCGGTGGACCGACACCCTGGAGCTGGACGAGGCGATCACTCATGCTGTGCCTGATGATGACCCTCATTGGCTGACAGAAAGAACCGAAGCGCAGGAACGGCTGCTGCGGATGATCCAAAAGCTGCCGGCCGACCGCCAGCAGTTGCTGATCCTCAAGTTCGTGGTGCAGAGCTCCAATGTTGAGATTGGTGAAATCATGGGACGGAGCGAAGGGGCGATCAAATCGTTGTATCACCGCACCTTGCTCGCCTTGAGAAGAGAGTCTGCCACAGACGGAGGAGCTGGATGATCAAGGTAGTAATGGATAGCGGGGGTGATCTGCCGGCCACGTGGGTTCGCGAGAACGACATCTGTGTTGTGCCGGTCAATATTCACTTTGGTGCCAAGGTCTACCGAGATGGAGTAGACATGGAGTCGACGGAGTTCTATCGCAAAGTCGCTGAGGAGGAGATCTTTCCCTCCACGTCTCAGCCGTCACCCCACCAGTTTGCGGAGGTCTACCGAAGGATTGCCCGCAGGACGGGTGCCACCGATATCATTTCGATCAATTTGACCAGCCAGTTGAGTGGGACCCATGCTTCTTCGCTCATTGCCGCTCGGGAGGTGGCAGATGAGGTCGTCGTGCATCCGTTTGATTCGCGTTCTGGCTCTGGAGGGCAGGGATGGATGGGTCTGGAGGCAGCACGGATGGCGGCCGCCAAGGTCAGCGTGGATGGAATCATGGAGCGACTGCAGGTCATTCGGGATAACATGAACATCTGCCTGGTGTTGGACAATCTTCGCTTTGCGCAGTTGAGCGGCCGGGTGAGCTCACTTACCGCCACGTTGAGTTCGCTGCTTAGAATCAAGCCATTGGTTCAGGTTCGTGATGGCATGATGGAGGTGGGTGAGCGTGTGCGCACCCGACGGCGTGCAGTGGATCGCATGATTGAATTGGTCAAGGAAAAGATCGATGATCGCCTGGCAATGGTGGCTGTGATTCACGCAGATGCGCCGGAGGCGGCACATGAACTGCTCCAACGGGTCCAATCCGAGTTTCGGATAAAGGAGTCATTTGTGGAAAAGCTGTCCATCGGAATCGCGGTCCATCTGGGGCCCGGTACCGTGGGCCTAGTGGCTTATCCCGTGGAGTGATTGCTTTCCCTGACTGAGGGGAGGTGGGATAGATGAAGAAGCGGGTGTTGGGTGAAATACTGGACGCTTATGCGGACAACCTTGGCGCTGGAGATTGCACGGTCGACAAGTACCTATCGCGATATCCAGATGACGCCGGTGTGCTGGGCGACCTGCTGCGGCTGACAGACGAAATCGCGGCATTGCTGACCCCGGTCAGGCCCGCTCCTGGCTTTGTCCGGCGATTGGATCAGAGTCTCAGTGCGCCGGCCGAGATCATCATAGCGCAGCCTTCAAGGAACAAGCTCTGGCTGGGCGCCTTGGTTGGCTCGCTGGTTTCAGCCGTTGGTGTGCTGCTGGTGGTGTGGATGAGGCGCGGCCGCAGCAGTGTGGTGGCCGCCCAGTAGAATTGCGTTTTGCCTTTCTGGAGAGTCTGGAGGAAACAGTGACACAGCGATACGGACAGATCACGGGATGGGGCAAGTACGTGCCGTCCCGAGTACTGACTAATTTCGACCTGGAGCAGATGGTGGACACCACTGACGAATGGATCGTCTCGCGCACCGGAATCCGCGAACGTCGCATTGCTGAAGACGGTGAGACCAACTCGGGCATGTCCACCAAGGCTGCGCAGGAGGCGCTGGCAAAGGCGGGTCTGGATCCGAAAGACCTGGACCTGATCATTGTCGCCACCTCCTCGCCGGATTACCTTGTTCCACCCGTTTCTAGCATGGTGCAGCACGCATTGGGAGCCGAGGGGGTGGGTGCCTTTACCCTTGTTGCTGGCTGCACTGGCTTCGTCTATGCGCTGGCCACCGCACAGCAGTATATCGCCGGAGGAATGGCCGATAATATTCTGGTGGTGGGTACCGAGATTCTCAGCCGGAATGTCAACTGGAAGGACCGCAACACATGCGTCCTGTTTGGAGATGGGTCGGCGGCCGTGGTGGTGCAGGCGACCGACAGGCCGACCGGTGTTCTCTCGTATGTGTTGGGGTCACGTGGCTCGGGAGCGGAGGCGTTGATCGTGCGCGGCATCGGGACCACGAACCCGGTGAGCCAGAGGGTTCTGGACGAAGGGCTCCACTTCCTCGAGATGGATGGTACAGAGGTGTTCAAGTTCGCCACCAGGACGATGTCCAGGGCGGTGCGGCGGGTTGTGGCGGAATGCGGACTGGGGCTGGATGACGTCGATCTGATCATCCCGCACCAGGCGAACACGCGCATAATCGAGTTGGCGGCCCGCTTCCTGCGTATGCCGATGGACAAGTTCTACGTCAACGTGGATCGCTATGGGAATACGTCAGCCGCCTCCGTTCCACTCGCGCTGTGCGAGGCGCTTGAGGATGGCTCGGCAAAGGACGGGGATACCATAGTACTGGTTGGGTTTGGCGCCGGCCTTACCTGGGCTGCCACGGTGGTCAAGCTGGGGATAACGGAACCGGCCCCTGAACTCTCCACTCAACGCTGGATCTCGCTGGAGCAGTTCATGAGAGTCGCCAACAATGCGGCCGGCCGGGTGACCGAGAC
>WSZX01000370.1 GCA_013139935.1 Ardenticatenales bacterium | reverse complement strand
TTCAAGCCACAAAGTGTCTCAAAATCATTGACACATTCCGTACCCTCCATCTAGGCAACACGATTCTATCACTTCCCTGTCCTGCTTGGATAGGACATTTCTACTTTGGGTTGACAACTCCGGACCGATGTTGACAATGCTCTTGATTGGGGTAGAATACTTTCCACTGCCGAAGTGGCGAAACAGGCAGACGCGCTACGTTCAGGGCGTAGTGGGAGTTACTCCCGTGTGGGTTCAAATCCCACCTTCGGCACCAGAAAACCGCCCGGCCACCTGGGACCGGGCGGTTCTCGTTCAGTGACATGGCGCCGTGAAGGGAACTGCCGGCGTCTGCCGTATCCCTGCCCCAGCAGCTACAGCCTCTCCTCCGGACCCACTGGCAGCATCGTGAGGCCGGTGATCACCTTGGGGTAAAAGTCGGTCGACTTTTGCGGCATCTTCTCCCCGGCCGCGGTGCACGCCTTGACCTGCTCCATACGGGTCGGATTGAGCAAAAAGAGGAACTGCGCTTCCCCGCTGGCAACCTGTTCGTAGCCCAGGTCCGGCTCGCGCAGGTAGCTGATATGCTCCAGCCGCTCGATGCTTCCCTTGGACAGCCCCAACACCTGTTCCAGCAAGAGCTCGTGCAGGATGCTCGCGTCCAGACTCTTCCAGGCATCGGTGCGGCCGGGCGTCAACTTGTCCATCGCCATCAGGTCATTCAGCGTGAGGAGGTAGGTTCCTCCGGTCGTTGCCAGCCCGTATTGGCCGGTCTTGCCGAGCGTCTCGGCCATCCTGGCCTCCAATGCCGGTCGATCCGCCACCTGTTCAATGGAAAAGAAGGCGCCTGCCTTCTCCAGCATCTCCTGGCTGCTCAGCTTGTCATACCCAAAGATGAGCCGGTGAGTGGGGAGAATCGTCAGGCCGGGATCGCTCATGCTGACCAGTGTCACCAGCCGGTAGTTGAATCCGACGTTGGCGGGCGCGTGCGGGAACCTGGCTCGCTGTTCTTCGCGGTAGTTGAGCGCCGTTTCATACCGGTGGTGCCCGTCGGCGATGATCAGATTCCGTCGCGGTCCCATCTCGGTGACTAGTCCATCAATGACGTTGGGATCGGTCACCACCCACACCATCTGCCGCACATCCTTCTCGTGCAACTCATAGAGGTCAACGTCCGGTTCCCGCTCGATCGCCGGTTCCAGCAGTGCATCGATCCTGTTCTCCGGGTCGGGGTAGAGCATAAAGATGTTGCCGAAATACGTCTCGGTTGCCCGGACCAGGTTCAGACGATCCACCTTTGGGCCCGAGTGGGTGCGCTCGTGCGGCAGCACCACTCCTTCATCAAAGGTGGTCAATTCAAGGGCGCCCACCAGCGCCTTTCGTGTGACCTGCTTACCGTCAGGCAGAGTGAATTGCTGGTGGTACACGTAGATCGCCGGCTGCTCCTCGCGAATGAGAATCCCGGCCTGCAGCCATTTGGTGAGGTACCCGCTTGCGCGAGTGTACACGTTGCTGTTCTCGTCGTCTCCTGCGAATTCCTTGCCCTTGATGATCCGGCTGATATTGTACTCGCTCAGGGCATAGTAGCGGTCCTGAAGGCCATGTCGCACCCGGTCGTACGGTTGGCTGACGACGGTGCTCATGTCCTTGATGCGCGCCGGGTCGTAACGGATTCCTCGGAAAGGTTTGATGTTTGCCATGACCTCTTCCTGAATAGTTGCCAACAAGCGCCCGGCGCCTGCTATCCGAGAGCCTGAATCACGTTCTCTGCCACTTCAGCGCCCACCCGGGCCTGCGCTTCGCTCGTAGCCGCGCCGATGTGGGGCGAGCCGATGACCTGATCGAGCGAAAAGAGCTTGTGCCCTTTGCTGGGCTCCTCTGCGTACACGTCCAGCGCCGCTCCAGCGACCTTGCCGCTCGTTATGGCATCACAGAGCGCGTCCTCGTCGATGGTGCCACCCCGGCCGCAGTTGATGATTCTCACGCCCTCTTTCATCTTGGCGATCGCCTCCGCGTCGATGATGTGGTGGGTCTCCGGCGTGTGGGGGACGTGCAGCGAGACATAGTCGGACCGGGCCAGCAGCTCCTCCAGATCGACCTGCGTCGCATAGTCCACCTCTGTGGCCGTGCGCCGGTAAAAGAGGACGTTCATCCCCAGCGCCGCCGCTCGCCTGGCGGCCGCCTGGCCGATTCGACCCAGGCCCACGAGTCCGAGCGTCTTGCCCGATAGCTCGCTTCCCTTGAACGCTTTCTTTTCCCACTTGCCGCTCTTCATAGAGGCCGTCATCTGCGGGACGCGGCGGGCCAGCCCAAAGAGATAGCCAATCGTCAGTTCGGCCACCGAATCACTGGAGGCGGCCGGAGTGTTGAGCACTCTTATTCCCTTTGACCGCGCATGCTCGACGTCGATATTGTCCAGCCCTACACCACCGCGCACAATCGCCTTGAGGTTGGACGCGACATCGATCAGCGGCATCCGGACCTTGGTGCGGCTGCGGACCACCATGGCGTCGTATTCTGGCAGTATCTGCATCAGTTCGTCGGGTGTGACGTCCGGCTTGTTCACCACCTTTATGCCGGCCGCAGCGATTGTCTCCAACGCCTTGGGGTCAGTTGCATCACATATCAGCACTTTCATGGTTTCACCTTTCTCCAGCTAGAGCCCCAGCACATCGTCAATCTGGCCTGTAATCCACTCAACGTCACTCATCTGCAGATCGCCCATGTGTGCGATGCGAAAGCAGGTCTCCTTCAGCGGGCCATAGCCGTTGGAGATCATGGCGCCGCGCCTGGCTAACTCCTTGTTCAGATCCGCCACGCTGATGCCCCGCGTATTGTGAACGTTGGTCACGGTGGGTGAGAGATACCGCTCATCGCCATAGATGGCAAATCGCTTGCGCGCCCAGTCCTGTACATAGGCTGCCATTTCCGCATGGCGGGCAAAGCGGTTCTCCACTCCCTCCGCCAGAATACGGTCCATCTGAACGTTTAGCGCATTGATCAGGCTGATGACCGGGGTTGCCGGAGTCTGGTTCAGCACCGACTTTTTCTCCAGTGCCCAGAAATCGAAATAGTATCCCTTGTTCTCCACCTCGGCCGAGCGATCCATGGCGGCCTGGCTGACCGATACCACGCACAGTCCTGGCGGCAACGCAAAGCACTTTTGCGTCCCGGCCAGCACTACGTCCAGGCCCCAATCATCGACCCGGATCTCCGCGCCGGACATGGAGCTCACTGCGTCCACCAACAGCAGCACCCCGGGGTGTTTCTTCACCACCCTGGCGATTTCTTCCAGTGGGTTCATCACGCCAGTAGAGGTTTCATTGTGGGTGATGCAGACGACGTCAAAACCGCCTTGCGTCAGCTTCTCATCAACCATCTCGGGCGTGACAGCGTGACCCATCTCCACCTTGATCACCTCTGTCTCTTTGCCATTGTCTCGGGCGATCTGCGCCCAACGCTTGGAAAAGGCGCCGCAATCCGTCATGAGTGCCTTGCGGTTGACGCAGTTGCGGATCGATCCCTCCATCATGCCGGTGGAAGATGAAGTGGAGAGAAGAACCCTTTCCTCTGTATAGAGTAACTGCTTCAGCTTGGGGACCAATGCGCCGTGCAGGTCCGAGTAGTCGGTGGAGCGGTGGCCTATCATCGGGACCGCCGTCGCCTCCAATATCTCGTCGATTACGTGAGTGGGCCCAGGGATGAAGAGCTTCTTGTACATCGTCTCCCTCCGTTCTTGAACTAGACCAACGAATAAAAAGAACGCACCTCGATTCGACGGTGCGTTCCTCTGTCCGGGTACCTGAGAGATTCTCCTAGACCGTTAACGGTAGGGTTGCCCCGTCGGTGTCGTCAGACTTTCCAGAGGTGTCGAGCCAGAGGTCCTTCTACCTGAGAGTTTCACCAATGCATGCACCCAGTCATTGGTTTGCCCCTTCGGTGCCCGGTTGGGTCTCTCCCCAAGGCCCGATCAATTGTATGGTGCACCCATTGTACAATGGTGCCCGGAACGAGTCAACATGACGCTTGACACGTTTTCCGGTGACGGTTAGAATCGACTGCAGAGTCACATCTTTGCCACTCATGCCAAAGAGGGGAGACCATGCTTGATTTCTTTCACCGCGATCTCACATCTCTTGATCCGGCCGTGGCTGGTTTGATTGATTATGAGCAAGAGCGCCAGGCCCGAAAGCTGATCCTGATCCCCTCGGAGAGCCAGGCTCCCGGCGCGGTGCGCCAGGCGTTGGGATCGGTTTTTCAGAACATATACGCCGAGGGTTACCCGAATCCGGCCACCCATGGGGCGCCAGAGCCCGAAATCCTGGACTATGAGGTCGAGTTGGCCACCTATCGGCGCCACTCTGACCGGCGCTACTACAAGGGAGTAGAGTACGTGAATGTACTCGAATCGCTTGCCCAGCGTCGAGCGGCGGAAGCCTTTGCCACCGCTGCGGTTCCTCCAGAGGAGATCTGGGTCAATGTACAGCCTCTCTCCGGCTCACCGGCCAACAGCGCCATATACGCTGCACTGATCCCACCGGGCGCTACGGTGATGGGGATGGACCTGCTGCACGGCGGTCACCTCACCCACGGCAGCCCGGCCAATCGCTCCGGCAAGCTGTACGACATCGTCTCCTACGGGATTGACCTGGCGACCGAGAGGCTCGACTATGATGCCATAGAGGAGTTGGCCCGCCAGCGCCGGCCCAAGATGATCATAGCCGGCTATACCTCCTATCCCTGGATGCCCGACTGGGCCCGTTTCCGGCAGATCGCCGATGAGGTGGGCGCCTACCTGCTGGCGGACATCTCCCACATTGCCGGGATGGTGGCGGCCGGCATCGTCCCCAGCCCGGTTGGCCACGCCCACGTTACCAGCTTTACCACTCACAAAACTCTGTATGGCCCCCGTGGCGCCTGCATCCTGACCGTCGACAAGAAACTGGCGCAACGAGTGGACGCGGCCGTGTTCCCCGGCGAGCAGGGTGGACCACACGTAAATGCCGTAGCAGGCATGGCTGTTGCATTCAAGCTTGCCCGGTCGCAGGAATTCGTCGAACTCCAACGCCAGGTTCTGGAGAACGCTGCTCACCTGGCGGCCGAACTGCAAGAGCACGGCCTGCGGATCCCCTACGGCGGCACCGACACCCACATGTTGTTGATCGACTGCAAGAGCGTCCGTGCCGAGAAAGGCCTCAGCCCGGATGCCCGGCGGGGGACCCCGCTCATGGGAGACACTGCGGCCCGCATCCTGGACCTGGCAGGCATTGTGCTCAATCGCAACACCATCCCGGGGGACACGAGTGCTCGCCGGCCCAGCGGTATCCGCCTGGGGACGCCTTGGGTCACACAGCGCGGCTTTAGAGCCCCGGAAATCCAACGGTTGGCGGAGATCATTGCCCGTGTACTCGAGGCCACCCAGCCGTATGCGTATTCCGGCCGCAATGGGCCGCTATACCGCGCCAAGGTTGACTTTGATGTCCTGGAGCGGGCCAAGTGGGACGTGGTTGAGCTGGCCTACCGCACCGACCTGGGGTCGGACTATGTACCCAGTGGTTACCCCCATCATTTCTTCATGCACAAGCCCTCCCGCGACGCGGGGGGTGAGCTGGACGTCATTGAGATCCAGGGCCTCCACGCCCGGGGATTCTGCAATGTGGCGATGACCAACGATGTCTATGCGCTCGAGCCGGGGGATGTTCAACCAACGTGGGTTCTCGAGCCGGACGGGCAGCCGATGAGTGGGGGACTGCTCATGCGCCCGGGAGAGGAGACAACCCGCTTCCGGTTGCTCATAGCCAAATCGGTGGAATCGCGCGTGGCTCACTGGCTGCGGGCGCTCTCTGATGGGTACGTGAATCTGGACAACGACGATCTGTTTGCCAAGGCGCCCGGGCCCGTTGTCGTCCGCCGCCTCCCACACCAACTGGCAGACGATTGGGAGCCCGCCCTACCTGGTTCCGATCTATTTGAGGATGAATCGATCGGTTGGGCTTTCCACAAGCCATATTGGATCGGGCAACGAGCGCGGGCCGATGCCCCCGGTGGGCTAGAGTCCATGCCCGCGTTTTTCTGGCAAGAGCCGGCCGAGCTTGCTCTGCGGCGGACAATGCTGAATGATGTCCATCGCCGGGCTGGCGCACGGCTCGTTCCCTTTGCCGGTTGGGAGATGCCAGTCCGCTACACCTCCGTCCAGACCGAACACCGCGCCGTGCGCCAGGCGGCCGGGCTCTTTGACGTCAGCCACATGGGTCTATTTGAGTATCGGGGCGATAATGTCCACCTGTTCCTCAATACCATCACCACCAACGACGTTTCGCTGTTGCGTGCCGGCCAATCCCAATACTCCTTCCTGCTGGATCCCGGCGGGAGCGTGATAGACGACGTGTGGGTCTATTGCCTGGGCGAGGAGCACTACTGGATGGTGGTCAACGCAGCCAACAACGAAAAGGATTGGGCGTGGGTGAATGAGGTGCGAGAGGGGCGGGCGCTGATTGACCGTGAGCGGCCCTGGTCTCATGCGCTGGGCACCGAATCGGTCATGATTCGTGATATGCGCGATCCCACCTGCGGCAGCGAGATGCGTGCCCAACTGGCGCTCCAGGGTCCTCGTTCGCGCGACATCTTGTTGGCGATGCTGGACAAAGACGACCCGCAGCGCGAACCGATGATGGACCTCAAGCGGACCGGGGTTCTCCGGGCTAGGCTGGCAGGATATGACCTTTACCTGGCCCGCACCGGGTACACCGGCGAGCCGATGGCGTTTGAACTCTTTGTCCATCCGGCCGCCGCTCCGGCGCTCTGGCACGCGCTGCTAGAGGCGGGCGAGCCCTTGGGTCTGCAGCCGGCCGGTCTGGCGGCACGCGACAGCCTGCGGATTGAGGCAGGTCTGCCGCTGTATGGCCACGAACTGGCCGGACCGCTGGATCTCACCCCCGCCGACGCCGGCTTTGCCCCCTATGTCAAGCTCTACAAGCCGTTTTTCATTGGCAAGGCCGCCTACATGGCGCATGAATCAGCCCGCGAGTCACAGTTGATTCGCTTCCGGCTGGACGAGGAGCACGCCCGGATGCCCGGTCACGGAGATGTTGTTGTGAGTCGCAAGGGGCGGGTGGTCGGGGCGGTGACCAGTTGTTCCATTGACAGCGATGGCCGGCTGACCGGACTGGGCTACGTACGAAAGCCGTACGCCAGGCGGGGGAGCAGGCTGGGGATCTTTCACGTTGATGGGCGGGACTGGACCAGCAAGCCACTCGCCGATCTTGAGGCCGGCGATCGTGTTCAGTTGCACGACGATATGACTGTGATACGACGCTTTCTGAACAAGAAAGAGGAATCGTCACGGGAGGCGCAGTAGCGGCCGGGCTAGTATGTGACTAGGCTCAGGCCTTGTCCTGCGGCGTTTCCTCACCACACGCCTTGCACAAGGCCTGGCGCCTGTTCTTGGCAACTAGGAGCCCGCCGCAGAGGGGGCAGGGCGCAGTTAGGGGCTGTTGCCAACTGGCGAACTCACACTCTGGGTAGCTGGAGCAGCCATAGAACAGCCTGCCCTTGCGGGTTCTTCGCCGCACCAGGTCGCCGCCGCAATCGGGGCATGTGACGCCGATCTTCTCGAGCCAGGGCTCGGTGAATTTGCACTCTGGATAGTTCTCGCAGGCAACGAACTTGCCATAGCGTCCCCACCTGACCACGAGTGCGCCTCCGCACCCTTCTCGGGGACAATCCCGGCCGACGGGTTGATCCTTCAGCTTCATCTCCGGCATCTCTCTCTCGGCCGCGGCCAGCCGGGCGGCGAATGGAGTGTAGAAATCGCGAATCACCGGAACCCACTCAGTCTCGCCGGTCGCCACCTTGTCCAGTCTGGATTCCATCTCAGCCGTGAATCCGACTGAGACGACATCTGGAAAGTGCTCCACCAGCAGATCGTTGACCAGAATGCCCACTTGGGTTGGTTGGAGAGCGCTGCTTGAATGCGGGGGGTGTTCCACATAGCCTCGCTGCTGGATGGTGGTGATGATGGGCGCATAGGTGCTGGGTCTGCCAATCCCATGCTCTTCGAGTGTCTTGACCAGGGTCGCTTCTGTGAATCGGGGTGGGGGTTGCGTAAAGTGCTGCTCGGGCAGAAGACGTACCAGCCGCAGCTTTTCTCCCTTGTCCAGTGGCGGCAACACCTTGGGTCCCTCGTCTGGTGTGTCGTCATACACCGCCATAAAGCCGGGGAATTCCAGTTCGGATCCGCTGGCCCGAAAGGTGTAGGGCCGGCCGCCTCCGGCTGGGCCAGCCTCTATCTCGACCGTCTGAGTGCGAAAGCGTGCTGGCGTCATCTGGCTGGCGACGAACCGCTGCCAGATGAGCTGATAGAGGCGCCTCTGGTCGCGGCTCAGATAAGGCTTGACCGATTTCGGGGTGCGGAGCACGCTGGTTGGCCGAATGGCCTCGTGCGCCTCCTGGGCGCCTCTGGCTTTGGTCTTGTACTCGGGGGGCTGGCCGGGCACATAGTCGGCTCCATAGGTCTTGGTGATCCAACTGCGGGCCTGTTGCTGTGCCTGAGCGGAGACATTGACGCTATCGGTGCGCATATAGGTGATCAGGCCCACGGTGTCGCCGTCTCCCAGATCGATCCCTTCGTACAATTGCTGTGCGATTCGCATCGTCCGTCTGGCACGGAACTGGAGTCGTCCAGAGGCGGCCTGCTGAAGGGTGCTCGTGGTTAAGGGCGCCTTGGGCTTGCGATGCCGTTGCCCGATTCGGACGCGGTTTACCGTAAACTCGCCATTCTTCAGATCAGCGAGGATAGGGGCCACGGCCGCCTGTTTCGTTAGCTCCACCCGCGCTCCGTTGACACGGTGGAGCTTGGCTGTGAACCGCTGGGCAGTATGGCCGTCTGGAGAGGGCTGTTTCGCCAGCTCGACTTCGAGCGACCAGTATTCCTGGGGCTCAAACGCTTCGATTTCTCTTTCTCGCTCCACTATGATGCGGACAGTGACTGATTGCACTCGGCCGGCGGTGAGGCGATTGCGGACCCGGACCCACAGCAGCGGACTGATCTTGTATCCTACCAGGCGGTCCAGGATGCGGCGGGCTTGCTGCGCATCCACCAGGTGCATGTTGATGTCGGCCGGCCGGGCAAATGATTCCTTGATGGCGGTCTCTGTGATCTCGTGAAAGACGACCCGGCGGACCCGCTCCGGCTCGATCTCGGCCGCCTCCACCAGGTGCCAGGCAATCGCTTCCCCCTCGCGATCCATGTCGGTCGCCAGATAGATCGTGGCCGCCTGCTGGGCTGCATCCCGCAACTCCTTGACCACCTGGCGCTTTTCGTTTGGGACGCGGTAGCGGGGCCGAAAGTCGTCATCCACCGCCACCGAGAGCTGCGAGCGAAGCAGATCCCGCACGTGGCCGATGGAGGCCATCACCTGGTACTCCTTGCCCAGGAATCGGCCGATGGTGCGCGCCTTGGCTGGGCTCTCAACGATGACGAGATTGCCGGACCGAACCTTCGGGGGCGGCTCCGGTTTCTGCATTCCCTTGTGGGCCGCCGTCCGGCCGGTGCGGTACAACTTGGTGCCGCAAACGGAACACGTGCCCCGTGTGGCTGGTCCTCCCCGTTTGTTAAAGACCGCCTCCGGGTCCTGGACCGGCCGCTTTTCTCTGCACTTGAAGCAATAGGCGGTCAGAGCCTCACTCATCCGCGGTCAGTCCCGTACTCTATCCCGGGCTCCCGCGCGCTCACGTAATTCATCCGGTCCATCTGGCGGGCCATTCCTTTGAGTTCCATCATCGTGAGCGCGCTGGTCACCTGCGCGACGCCCAGTCCAGAGTTGCGGCTCAACTCGTCCACGTGGCAGGGTTGATCGGAAAGAAGTTGAAGCAGCACAGCCTCCTCGTGAGTCGCAGGCAGGGCGAGCTGGGTCGCCACTTTTTCGGCGACCATCGTCATGTTGAGTTCCCTCAGAATATCCTCGGCGGAGAGCACCAGCGTGGCGCCCTCCTGAATGATCCGGTTCGTCCCCACGCTGGACCGGGCGTTGATGTTGCCCGGCACGGCAAACACATCGCGTCCCTGCTCCAACGCATAGTTGGCTGTTATGAGAGCCCCACTCTTCCTGCCTGCTTCTACCACCAACACGCCCAGTGAGAGCCCACTGATGATACGGTTGCGCCGTGGAAAGTTGCCTGCCTCGGGCGGTGTGTCGGGCGGAAATTCGCTCAATAGTGCGCCACGTGAGGCGATCTGCTGGGCCAGCGCCCGATGTTCAGGAGGGTAGACTTGGCTGATGCCGCTTCCGAGCACCGCCAGGGTCCGGCCGCCGGCTTCGAGCGCTGCCCTATGGGCCACCCCGTCGATCCCCCGCGCCATCCCGCTCACAATCGTGGCGCCACTCCTTGCCAGGTCGCCGACCAATTGATGGGTGACGTGTTTGCCATAACTCGTGGACCGCCGTGTGCCGACAACCGCTACCGCCCATTGGTCCCGGGTCTGGATATCTCCCCGCACATACAGAACCGGGGGGGGGTCAGCGATCTCCTTGAGGTAGAGAGGGTACTCTTTGTCGTCCCAGGTGAGGATCTTGATTCCGCCCGATTCGATCTCTTCCAACGCGGCCGGCAAGTCAATCGCCTGTCGAGTTCGGAGTAGGCTCTGGGTTGCTCGCCGGTCCAGGCCCGCCTGGCGCAGTGCTCCCTCGTCTGCCGCCCACGCCGCTTGCGCTGATCCAAAATAGTCAAGCAGGGCGCGGAACTTGGCAGGACCAATGCCCCGGACGATGTTGAATCCGACCCAGTACTGGAGGTCAACCACCGCTTTCATCCATCACGCAGGCCGGCTGGGAGTTGAACCAGCATTAGGCCCGATTCTAGATCTATCTCCCGGATTACCTCTGGCAAGTCAGGAATCAGCAACTCGCCCTCCGTGCCGCGGATCACAAAGACGTCATTGGCGCCGGTCTCCAGTATCTCGGTGAGCTCTCCCAGCTTCTCCCCCTCGTGTGTCACCACCCGAAGACCAATCAGTTGGTAGAGAAAGAACTCCCCGTCTGCGAGTGGAATCGCCTCTTCAATAGGTATCTGAAGATAGTGTCCGCGCAACGCTTCTGCTTGGTCGCGCGAATCGCACCCGCCCAGCTTGAGGATAGCGAATCCCTGGTTGAGGCGCACCCTTTCCACCCGCATCAACTGGTCCTGCTCTTCGTCAGGGGCAGATCTCTCGGAAGGTGTGCCCAGCCCTACAAATACCTGCTCCAAGTGGTAAAAGCGATCCGGCCAATCAGAGTGAATCTTGACCCGGACTTGTCCCCCAACACCATGCGGCCGGGTAATCCGTCCGACCACCAAGAAACGAGGATCAGAGCGAAGGGAATGCCGCTCGGAGCCCGACGGTCTAGCAGACCGATCCGCCATCAAGCAAACAGGCCAAGCTACTCAATGATCTCCAAGCTGGCTCGTTTTCCCTGTTTGGCAGCGACCACACGAAGCAGCGTGCGCATGGCATTGGCAACTTTGCCCCCTCTGCCGATCACGCGGCCCATATCCTCTGGAGCCACCCGAAGCTCCAGAATGACGGACGATGCGCCTTCGATCTCGGATACCTGGACAGAAGCTGGGTCGTCTACCAGAGATTTGGCAATGTACTCGATCAGTTCCTTCATCGCGACTCCTCCCGAGAGTAGGGGGGGTTGGAATATCTTCCGAAAGCCAGAGAAGGCTCGCGCCGCACTTCCGGCGCAAGTACAGGAGCCGTCAAGCGCTTACAATGGCAGTTGCCTATTCTTCCTCTTCAGTTGCTGCCTCATCTTCGCCTGCGGCCGCGGGCGGCGCTTCTTCGGTCGGCGATGCCGGTTCTACAAGGTCATCCATTGACTCGCCCGCCCTTAGGCGAGCGAACTTCTCCATGATTCCTTGGTTTTTCAGCAGTCGGAGCACTGCGTCGCTCGGCTGAGCACCCACTCCGAGCCAATAAAGGGCTCGGTCCTCTTGGATGACCGTTGTCTCTGGTTCTGTTCGTGGATTGTGGTGTCCTATGGTCTCAATGGGGCGTCCGGTGGCGGCCGCCTGTGACTTTATGACCACGATACGGTAGGATGGCTGTTTTTTGGCGCCAACTCGGCGCAGGCGAATACGAACCATGGTTGCTCTAATCTCTCCTCAAAGTGGAATGTATCATAACTTGCCGAGCAGGGAAGATAGACCTCCCCGGCCGCGGCCACTGGTAAGCTGTTTCATCATCCGCTGCATCTGGCGAAACTGCCTGAGCAGAGAATTCACGTCCTGTACACTGGTCCCGCTGCCCTGGGCGATGCGCCGCTTGCGGCTGGCATTGATGATCTTGGGCCTCTCGCGTTCCGTGCCGGTCATTGAGCCAATGATGGCCTCTATCCGGAGCATCTCCTTGTCAGTGGCTTCGGGGGGCGCCTGCGTCGCGAGGTTACCCAGTCCGGGAATCATCTCCAACAACTGGCTGATCGGCCCCATTTTCTTGATCTCCTGGAGTTGCTTCGAAAAGTCATCCAGGTTGAAATCACCGCTAATAAGCTTCTGCCCCATCGCCAGAGCTTGTTCTTGATCCAGCGCGCTTTCTGCCTTTTCAATCAGCGTGAGGACGTCCCCCATGCCCAAGATGCGGGAGGCCAGTCGGTCGGGGTGGAAAAGCTCGAGTTGGTCCGCCTGCTCGCCCACCGCCAGGAACTTGATCGGTACACCGGTTACCTCGCGCATCGAGATGGCAGCTCCACCTCGTGCATCGCCATCGACCTTGGTGAGGATCAAGCCGGTGAGTCCGACCTGTTGGTGAAAGTCGCCTGCCACGCGGACGGCGTCCTGCCCCGTCATGGCATCCGCCACCAGAAGCACTTCCACCGGGCTTACACGTTGCTTGATGGTCTGCAGTTCGGCCATCATCTGGCCATCCACGTGGAGCCGGCCGGCGGTGTCCAGGATGACGAGCGTGTGGTTGTCTTTTCTGGCTATCCCGACACCATTGACACAGATGTCTGGCGGGTTCACGCTGTCGTCCTCGCGGTGGACCGGGATATCCAGTTGTCTGCCGAGCGTGGCTAACTGATCCACGGCGGCCGGGCGGTAGATGTCTGCGGCCACCAGGAGTGGGCGCTTTCCCTCCTTGCGGAGATTGAGCGCCAGTTTGGCAGCCGTGCTCGTCTTGCCCGACCCCTGCAGGCCCACCAGCATGATGACGGCGGGTGACTGCTTCCCGAGATCCAGTCTGCCGGGCTCACCCAGGGTGTTGATCAGCTCTTCATGAACGATCTTAACCACTTGCTGGCCCGGCGTGAGGCTGGACATGACCTCAGCGCCGACGGCGCGCGACCTGACCCTCTTGGTAAAGGCCTTGACGACCTTGTAGTTTACGTCGGC
>WSZX01000251.1 GCA_013139935.1 Ardenticatenales bacterium | reverse complement strand
GTAGTTATCAGCGGGGTAACCCAATGCTGGATCCGCATAGGTGTCCAGCCATGACATCGTTGCCTGCATGAAGCTTATGACGCGAGGTTCGTCAAAAGGCACGCCGTTCTCGTCGTCTAGCCACTGAGGCCAGAGGATTCCGAACTCGGTGATGATCAGCGGCTTGTCCTGCTGTCCGCGAGCCTCCATCCAGGTGCGATAATCGATCACCAGTTGCTTGAGCACCTCTACATTGGCGTGGTCGGACTTGGAGAACAGCGTTCCGGTCTCTTCGTCAAAGCCAGGTGGGATGTCAGCCCCCCAGTCATCCTTGACCTCCCGCACGATGTGGAGGTGGGTGTTCCAGATGTCAACCGGCATGGGGAGGCCGTAGCGGTCCAGGTATTCATCAAGAATCATGTCCAGGTATTGCAGTCGCAACGGGCTGGGCACCACGACTCCGCCAATACCGACCTGGGCAGATGGGTCTTGCTCTTTGATAAGGGCGTACACTTTGTGATACGCCTGGGCATACTGGGAAGGCAACACGTCATCCATGTAATAGGTGCGGTCTGGTTCATTACCCACCAGCCAGATGTTGCCCGGGTTGGCGTCCACCAGTCGACCTAGTGCCTCGCCATCTTCACCCCATGGGTAGATCATCGCTTCATCCCAATAGTCGGGAGAGGAGCAGTTTGGCTGGGGGCAGTCCCGCCCCTGGAGGAATACAATGAACACGGGCAAGACGCCGTCTGGTCTCGGGGGAGAGGTGCTTGGATATGTCAGATACCATCCCAGGTTGATTGAGGCAGTATCATAGTCCGTAATCGGGTTCATTTGCGGAATGGACCCGTAGCGGCAGTTGGGGTATGAAGCGGTGGAAGCCTGTAGCCCATTGACGACGGCCGGGGCGCGGGCGGGGCCGTGTCGTAGCGCAGTGCTCTCAGAGCGGGCGGCGAACGAAAGGCTCAGAAGGCAGCATAGAAAAACGAACAGGCAGGCCACCAGTCGATGTTTGATGATCGAGTGTCGGTTGTCAACTATGCTCATTCAGGTCTTCCCTCCGGAATAGCAATGGTCGGCAGGCGGCCGAGCCAATCATCAGATATCTCGGCAATCCGTGCATTCGGCCACACTTGTCCAAGATATCGGTATCGTTACAGAATCCACCTGTTGGTTCTCTTGGGGCGGCATCTGGGCTGTTCTCTTGGGTTGTTGTGCCCGATGATAGCTCCGGCCAATTATAGAGGAGTTGGGTTGGTGTGTCCAGTGCGACGGGTTCGTGACGGATCCTGCTGGAGCGTGAAAGTAGCGATGTTGCTGGACCGCCAGGTCTTGAAAACCCCGGCCCGTCCGAAGCCCAACCTCAAGTCGGTCGCAGTCAGGGGAAGTGATGCATCACTTCCGCCCCATTCGTTGCCGCACAGAGGCAGATATGGGCTTCCCGGCCGGTGCTCCTCCGGTAGCAGGTGGCAACATCCCTGGCAAAGGCACGTGCAGAGTTGGTGTGGATGAGCGCGATGGCGCAGCCGCCAAAGCCGGCGCCCATCATGCGAGCCCCATAGCAGCCCGCGCTCGCGCTGCGTGCATTGCTGGTGCACGTTACCATCTTGTCCAATTCATCCGTTGACACTGCGAAATCGTCTCGAAGACTTGCGTGGCTGCTGCTGATCAGTCGCCCCAACTCGACTGCGTCCTCCTGGAGCATCGCCTGGGCCGCCTGAAGGGTGCGGGCGTTCTCTGTCACCACATGGCGCGCACGACGGCGAACCACGCCGTCCAGACGATCAGCTTGCGCCTCGAACTGCTCAATGCTCACATCACGCAGAGCCGGTACTCCAAAGAAACGGGCGGCCGCCTCGCACTGAGCGCGGCGCTCGTTGTAGGCCGAATCAAGCAACGCTCGACGGGTGCTCGTATCGAGTACCACCACTGCGGTGCCCGGCGGCAGGGGCACCGGGCGGGTTTCCAGTGAGCGACAGTCGATGAGCAGAGCATGGCCCTCCACGCCCGCGGCTGAGATCATCTGGTCCATGATGCCGCAGCTCATGCCCACCCATTCGTTCTCCGCCCGCTGCCCGATTCTCGCCATTTGGGTCGCATCCCAGGGCAGACCTGACACGGCGGCAAAGGCCCGCGCTGCAGCCATCTCCAGGGCAGCGGAGGACGAGAGGCCGGCACCTATGGGAACGTCGCTTGCCAGGATGCCCTCCCACCCTGTCAGCGAGTAGCCTGCTTCCTGCAGAGCCCACGCTACCCCTTTGATATACTCACCCCAGCCCGAGTGCTCGTCGCTGATGTTCCCCAGCGGGAATCCTACTGTCTCGTGATAGTCAAGAGAGTGGACCGCAACGCGGCCGTCGTCGCGCGGCTGGACTGCAATCCACACGTCCCGGTCAATCGCCATCGGCAGCACAAATCCGTCGTTATAGTCGGTGTGCTCCCCGATCAGGTTGACCCGCCCCGGCGCGCGCACGAGAAAGGCAGGGGCAGCGCCGAAGCGGCGCTCAAACTCGGCGGTGGCTCTCGTTCTCAAGTGGTTCGATTGCCCTCAACTCGGCCGGGCGTCGGGTTCCTTTTTGTTTGCTCCACGGTCACCCCTTTGAGGTCTGCTGGTCCGGGCACGAATCTGATTTCTACAGTCCCTCATACCCATGCGGGTGCGTCCGATGCCACCGCCATGCGCTCTCGATGATGGTGTGCAGGTCGGCGTACCGCGGTCTCCAACCCAACTCTTTTCGGATTCTCTCGCTGCTGGCAATCAGGGTGGCTGGATCACCGGCGCGTCGGGGGCCGATCTCGGCCGGGATCGAATGACCGGTGACCTCCCGTGCCACTTCGACCACCTCCCTGTTGGTGAAACCCTGGCCATTCCCCAGGTTATACACACGGCTGCCCTTGTCCAACGCGCGCAGCGCGAGGATATGAGCCTGCGCCAGATCAAGCACATGGACATAGTCGCGCACGCAGGTGCCGTCGCGAGTCGGATAGTCGTCACCAAAGATAACCACCTTGTCCCGTTGACCCAGCGCCACTCTCAGCACGATGGGGATCAGGTGCGTCTCAGGATCGTGGTCTTCCCCCCGTTCTTCCGAGGCGCCAGCGGCGTTAAAGTACCTCAGCGCTGCATAGCGGAAATCGTGAATCCTGTCGAGCCAGAAAAGCATCCGCTCCAGGATGTGCTTTGATTCGCCGTAGGGGCTGCCCGGCACAATGGTCTCCATCTCTGCAATGGGGATGCGCTCCGGGGCATCGAATAGGTTGGCGCTGGACGATAGAATGAAGCGCCGCACCTGGTGTTCAACGGCGCTCTGCAGCAGATTGAGGCCGCAGACAACGTTCTCTCCCAGATACAGAAAGGGTTCCTGCATTGACTCGCCCACCAAGGTGTGGGAGGCAAAGTGCATCACGGCCTCTGGTCGGTGCTGCTCAAATGTCGCATCGATCGCAGGGCGGTCGGTCAGATCGCCGTGGACAAAGACGGCCGCGGGGTGCACCGCAGCCCGGTGTCCCTGGGAGAGATTGTCAAGAACAACAACCGAATCGCCGGCCGCGATGAGTTGCTCGGCAACCACACTTCCAATGTAGCCAGCACCACCTGTGATCAAGATCTTCATCGAGCGATTTCTCCTTGTGGACTCTTCTCAGCGGTATGCCTATCCGCCCACGTTTCGTGGCCGACCTTGAACCTTCTCACCCTAGCCGAACGCGGCGGCGGGACGAGAACGGACCAGAGACTCCCTCAATTGTAGTCACCCTGGCATTCCAAGGCAAGGCGCAAGCCTGAGCTTGGGACATGGGTGCCGACGATGCGAGTGATGTCGACATACACAGAATGCTTCCTGGGAGGAGTGTGGATTGCTTTGCGATCCACACTGCCTGCTACTGCTGCTCGTGGCCGAAAAGACGTATGAATGACACGGCGCCCCTGCCCGAGCGGCCGAGCTCGGGTCCAAACCTCGAGCCTGCCGATTCTACAGAGCCACGCGGATTCAAGTGCGTTGCTCCGTCCGGTGGCGTACCTGCACTGTTCAGGAAGGTCTGCTCACGGCCGCTCGGATGGAGTGGTCGCAACAGGTTGGGCTGCTCCCGTCTCATGATGGATTGAACTACACCTGATGAAATCTC
>WSZX01000012.1 GCA_013139935.1 Ardenticatenales bacterium | reverse complement strand
GAATGATGGCGCCGCCGGCGTCCGGCCGATCAACATCAACAGCGCCACGGCCGGGGAACTCACCGCGTTGCCGGGCGTGGGCGAGGTGACGGCGGCCAAGATCGTGGCCTACCGGCAGGAACATGGTCCCTTTTACCAGATCGAGGAGATCATGGAGGTGCCCGGAATTGCCGAGGGCAAGTTCGAGGGGTTCAAGGAGCTCATTACGGTGGGCCCATAGACCTTGTTCGAATACAACTTGGCCTTTTTGTGGACGCAGAGTGCCCCTGATTCCGTGTTCAAAACGGAAAGTAATTTCAAGTGCGTAGAGCCACCCGAGCGGGAGGATAGCATGGATAGCATTACCGACGTCGTCAGTGGAAATCTAGCCAAGGCATTGGAGGAAGCGGACAAGCTGCTGCGCAGCCCGCGAACCCGGGTAGAGATCATCACCCTGCGCCGCCAGATGAAGACCGTGACTTCCGAGTTGGGCCGGCGCACCCTGCAGTTGTACAAGGACGGCCGGATTGAGGATCCCGAACTGGCCGAGTTGTGCGCCCGCATTATCAGCATCGAGGCACGGATCGCAGAGCGGGAGGCCCGTCTCGCTCAGGTGCAGGCCCAGACCGACCGGCAGCCCGGTCAGCAATCTGATGAAACCGGACCGGCCGCGGAAGAGTGCTCGCGGTGCAGCACTGCCCTACCCGAGGATGCTGTCTTTTGCCACAAGTGCGGCCTGAAACTGGAAACAGCAGCGGCGGCCGCCATCCCCCAGGGTCGCTTTTGCGCCCAGTGCGGCCGCGAACTCAGGCCGGAAGCCGGGTTCTGCCCCCGTTGCGGCGCCGCCGCATGACGAAAGGAGAGAGGGCGGGGGAGCGGCCTACCCGATAGAGAGCGTCTCGGTCTGGATTTCCGTTCCGTCTTCGGCATCCAGCACAAAGAGCAAGGCGGTGATCGCTACCTCCAGCATCGAGTGATCCGGTGGCCGAGTTGAAAGACGCTGCAGCCAGAGGTTGGGCAGGGTCACCAGTCGCACCAGGGCCAGGTGCTGGTGTCTCGCCGTTAGCTTTAAATATTCGTAAGCGATGCCGGCGATCACCGGAATGAGCACGATGCGGGAAGCGAAGCGTAACAGGAGCGGGGGCCGGCCCAACAGCGAGAACAGCAGCATCGAGATGATGACCACGATGAGCAAGAACCCGGTCCCGCAGCGGGGATGGTACATGGGAAAGCGGGAGACGACCTCCGGTTCTAACTCTGCGCCCGCCTCGTAGGCCATGATCGTCTTGTGTTCTGCGCCATGATAGGCAAACACGCGGGCGATATCGGGGATCAGCCCGACGAGGCCGATGTAACCGATCAGCAGCAGCAGCCGGATGGACCCCTCGACCAGGTTGCCGGCCAGAGCGGAATCGATTCCCAGTTGCTTTTCGATCAGGTCGGCCGCAAAAGCGGGCAGTAGGAAAAAGAGGGCGACGCCGAAACCGAGCGAGACCGCTATCATCCCCCAGGCCAGCGGACCATCGAAACTGCTGGCCACCTCGGTCTTGGTGACCTCTCCCGCAGCCGGTCTCTTGCTCTCGACGCTCTTTCCCTGTAGCTCTTCCGCTTCCAGAGCCACGTTGCTGGAAAAAAAGAGGCTGCGCATGCCCAACCCCAGCGAATCCCATAACAAGATCAGGCCCCGCAAAAAGGGCGCCCGGCTGAACCAGCCATCGTACATGAATCGGTTCAGCGGTTCGCGGTGAACCACGATGTGGCCCTCGGGGTGGCGTACGGCGACGGCCATCGCCTTGGAGCCACGCATCATGACCCCTTCCATCACTGCCTGTCCACCATAGTTGAACGGTTTATTGCTCATGGTGCGGGATTGTAACTGGCGAGCCGGGGAGCGTCAAGGTAGCGGCCGGAAGCTGTCCAGTATGTCCCAGAGGATACCTTCTTCCTGCCAAAAGGCGGTCTCCTCGGCCGAGACCGTGACCGCGTAGGTTCCGCGTCCGGTCGTGAGGATCATCGTGAGAGTGTGAAGCAGGTCTGCTCCTTGCCGCGTGATCAGTTCGGCGATCAACACCGTCTCCCCGCTCTTCCTGGGCATGGTGCTGATCCCGCCGGTGGTGTCGATTGATCTCCCTCCGGCCGACCAGTTCTCCGCTTGCAGCGCGGCGAGTGGCGCGTTCACCAGACCGGGATGGAACTGCACCGATGCCGCCAGCGGGCTCACCGCTTCCGCTTCCGCGTCCGGCTCGTCATGGCTGCGGCCTGAGGCCAGGAGGCTCACCCGATCGGCAACCAGCGCCGGCTCGGTCCGCTGAAAGCTGCCGGGAAGCGGCTGGTCTGCCAGAAAGGTTTCCCATTGGTGACTGGCGGGGGTGTGCAGTTCCCAAGAGTCCGGCAGCCAGATCGCATAGTCATCCTCTGGGGGGATGAACTCGCGCCAGCCATCCGGCGCGGCCGGGGTGGGGGAAGGCTCGTTCTGAACGCTAATGCCGGCTCCCATCCAACTCATCAGCAGGCTCCCCAGCACCAGCAGGCCCAGGACCACTCCCGCATAGCGCGCGGCCGCGCGCAGATCCACCGTCTCTTTGGCCGGGGTCTCTTTCAGTTGCCGGCCGGGCACCGGAGCGCCGCAGTGATAACACTGTTCATCACTGTCCAGCAGCGGCCGGCTGCAGTTCGCGCAACGCTGCTTCATCTCACCTACTTGATCACATCAAACGCCATTCGTCTGACCGTTCTGCACTGTGCTGTATGCGGGCCCATGACAGGCGCAGTGCACCTGATTCACCCTTCAAAAGGAGAAGTTAGCTTCGATGAAATGCGATGCCTGGCTTTTGGAACGGCCGCACGACTTTTCACCGGCCGGGCCCGTTGCCCGCTGGTCCTGGCCATGGACGCGTTCATCCGGCATGGGGTGTTATCCGGCCCTGGTCTACCTCGAACCGGGTTGCCTGGGACAGGAACTCGTCGGTGAACATGGCAGGATCGGTAGTGGTGAGGATCGCCTGTTCGGCGGCGCTGATCCGGCGCAAGAGGTACGCGCGCCGGC
>WSZX01000278.1 GCA_013139935.1 Ardenticatenales bacterium | reverse complement strand
CAGTGGGGAGTTGACGGCAACATCTGTGCTCGTCACCGACACTCTGCCGCCGGAAGTGAGCTACCTCGGTTCCTCTTGTCCTTTTTCCCTTACCCGCACAACCAGCCGCACGTTGGTGTGGAAGGGGGGAGTGTTGCCGCCCGGAGCGGGCCCGGTCACCATCTCATTTACCGGCCGGCTAACTGATGCAGTCGCGGGCCCCATCACCAACACCGTTCGCATCGCGACCGATGCCATGGAGCGGGACCTGGATGACAATTCGGCTGAGTGGAGCAGCCTGGTTGGGGATCCGGCTCAGTTTGCCGATCTGGTGGTGGGGAAAAGCGGGCCGGTGTCGGTGACGGCTGGCAGGCTTATCACCTATGCCGTCAGTGTGCGGAACAGCGGCCGGATGACGGCGACTGCGGTCATTTTGACCGATTCGCTCCCGGCTGTGGTGGGTTTTGTCTCCCAGAGCAGTGACTATGCCTTTACCCGGCCGGCCTCCGGGGAGTTGGTCTGGGAACTGGGTGCGCTGCCTCCCGGCGCATCCGTTGCCTGGACGTTCGCCGGGCTGGTGGCAGATGGGGCAGCCGGGCAGGTGGCCAATGTCATTGTGGTTGCTTCGGACACACCAGAGGCCAACTTTTTCGATAACCGGGCCAGCGTAACGACGGAGGTGCACTATACCCCCACCGTGCGGCTGGGGGCGGTACACTTTCATGCCCTGCAAGGGGCTGACGAGGCGGTTGAGATTGCCAACCTGGGAAACGCCGCGGCCGAGATCGGCGGTTGGGGCCTGGCGGATCAGGATCTGATCGCAGTATCTTTGCCGCCCAGCGTGACGCTGGCGGCCGGGCAGTCGATCTGGCTGGCCGACGAAGCGGGAGCGTTTCGGGCCCAGTTTGGCTTTTCGCCCGATTTCGAGGCGGGAGCTAACGACCCGACGGTACCAGACCTGGATGGCTCCTGGCCCGTTCTCGCCAACGACGGCGATGAGGTGCTCTTGCTCAACCAGGATGGTGCGGTCCAGGATGTGTTGGTGTACAAGGATGGGGACGCGAGCCAGAATGGCTGGAGCGGTACGGCAGTGCAGCCCTTTAGTGCCGGCGCGCTGCGAACAACAGGACAGATCCTCTATCGAAAGCTGGATCAGGCGAGCGGCCGGCCTGTCGCCGACACGGACACGGCCGCCGACTGGGCGCAGGATACGGTCGACCCGGTGAACGGCTGCAAGGTGCGATATCCAGGCTGGGACCTGGAGCGCTTTTTCCACACTGTCCGCCTGACCCAAACTGCCAGCCTGACGGTAGCCACCGGTCCGGACTCGCTCTATCGGGTGGTGGCGGACGAGATCGATGCGGCCAAGTATAGTCTGTGGATCCACAGCTACACCTTTGAGAACACCATGCTGGCCCAGGCGGTCGCGGCACGCGCAGCAGCCGGGGTTTCTGTCACCGTTCTGTTGGACGGCAGCCCGCCAGGGGGCGTCACAGACCAGGAGAGATGGGTGTGCAGCGAGATCGAAGCGGCCTCGGGCCGGTGCTTTTTCGTGGTCGGCGATGCTGAGAACGACGTCTATCGGCGCTATGCCCATCAGCACGCCAAGTACATCGTGATAGACGGGCAACGAGCGCTGATCGGATCGGAGAACCTGAGCCTGAAATCCATGCCCTTTGACGACAAGCGCAACGGTACGGCCGGGCAGCGCGGCGTCTACTTGATCACCGATGCGCCCGGCGTCGTGGCCCACCTGGAGACCCTGTTCGCCCTTGATATGGACCTGGTCAACCACCATGACATCGTCACGTTTGCCTCTATCGACCCACTCCCGCCAGGCTATTCTCCCATATCCGTGACCGACTGGATGACGTACACTGCTCGCTTTTCGGTCCCCCTCGTGCTTGACGGCGAATTCTCATTTGAGATCATCCAGTCGCCGGAGAACAGCCTGCGTGACTCGAATGCGCTCCTGGGATTGCTGGCTCGGGCCGGGGAGGGAGATCTGGTGCTGGTGCAGCAGATGCACGAGCCTCCCTATTGGGGCGACAGATACAGCGACCGGGTCTCCAACCCGAATCCGCGGCTGGAGGCATACCTGGCGGCGGCCCAGCGAGGGGCGAATGTAAGGGTCCTGTTGGACGGTTTTTATGATGACCCGACTGACCCTCGCGGCAACTGGGGAACATGCGCCTTTCTGCGCGGGATTGCGGCGCAGGAACGACTGCGGCTCGCGTGCCGACTCGGCAATCCAACCGGGCTGGGAATCCACACCAAGATGGTATTGGTTGAGACGGACGGCCGGAAATACGTGCACCTGGGCAGCATCAACGGCTCCGAGCTATCCAGCAAGGCTAACCGGGAACTGGCGCTTCAGGTCGAATCGAGCGCCGCCTTTGCCTACCTGGCCGAGATGTTCGAGCGCGATTGGCCGCACCTGATCTACCTGCCTGCGGTTCAGAATAACTGGCTCGGCCCGGCCGATCACGTTCTGATCTCGGAGGTGCTGTACGATCCCTCTGGCCTGGACGCAGACCAGGAATGGGTCGAGCTCTACAATCCGACGGCGACCGCGGTCGACATGACGGGATGGATGTTGGGGGATGCGGTAGATGCGGATGATTTCGAAGCGATGTTCACCTTCCCGGCCGGGGCGATCATTGAGCCCCACCAGACAGCCATTGTTGCCGTCAGTTCGGCCGGCTTTCTGTCGGCGAATGGACACTATCCTGATTACGAGCTACTGAATCTGACTCCCGATGTGCCAGATCTGATTCGGCACCCTACCTGGGGAACCGGGAGTTTTGCCTTGGGCAATGGGGGAGACGAGCTGCTTCTGTTCGACCCGGCCGGGCTCTCGGTCGACGTCTTGACCTGGGGGAGCGGGAGTTTCCCCGGTGTCCTGCCTCACGCCGGGGTTTCCGCTGGCGGCCGCTCGCTGGAGCGGTACCCCGCCTGGCGTGATACGGATGACTGCAGTTACGATTTCCGTGAATGGCGTTTCCCCAATCCGGGGACCGCACCTCGCACGGTCAGCCTGCCGGCAGAGGAGCGCAATCAGGTTCCCCCGTGCGGAGTGCAGGTTAGCATCTCCCCGGTTACCAGCGCTGGAGCGATTCCCTGCCGGTGCAGGGAGTCGGTGTGGCGGTGAGGGTGAGAGCGAGATAGAACGGTGCGGAAATCATTTTGCCTGTGTGCGGCTTTCGTGGTACTATACTGTGCTTCATGATGAGTTCCGTTAGGATGCATCTGTCACCATGAGTTCGATGCTTTGTCCGCATTCCATCTCGGTTCTTGGCGAGTAGCAGGGATGGACAGCTAGGTCGAGGTGGAAAGTGAGCGACATCTCAATGGCGCATGACGTTGGCTCATCGGCACAGCCCTCTGGATTCTCACGTTGGTTTGCCGGGCGCCGTGGGCGGCA
>WSZX01000372.1 GCA_013139935.1 Ardenticatenales bacterium | reverse complement strand
GCAGCCATTCGCTACCAGGTGTTATCATTCAGCAAACCCAGGGCATCCAGCCTGAGGCAGCGGCCGGAATTATATCATCCGCCGGTCACAGCCTCAAACGGGACCGCCATGTTGCGATTTCCTGCCCGGTCAGCGGTCCACGCGTTTCGCAGGCTGTCAAGGGTGGTTACTTGGCAAGGCCGTGCCGGCTCCCCCTGGAATCGTCCCCGGCTACCAGGATAAAGTGGCCGTCCCGGCACGGCTAGCTGGGAGAGAACACTCTCCCCTCTGTCGCGGCGCTCAGAAGCGGCGCTCCGGATCGAGTGTCCGAGGGTGTGGGCAACGTGCTGCCAGGCCAAATCGAGTGCTGCATCAGCGGTGAACGGGGGGTGTAGCATACACCCCTGCCAGCTTTCCTCACCTGCACTGCCCGCAGGCGCAAGTGTGTGCAGTAGTGGAACTGCAGTGGGAACGGCGCCTCCCTTGTTCTTCAATACTATCAGGTCGCCTTTTTGACGGGGCATTCAGCTACGAGTATAATCCACGGGCAGAACCTCACTAGTTGGCTATGCTCCAGGCTGGGGTATGAGGTAGAGAACAATGGCCTTGAAGGGCAATCTGCGAGATTTCAGCACGACTCAACTTCTCAATCTGATCAACCTTGCTCGCAAGACGGGGACCTTGACCGTTGAGAGGAGCTCCAAGGAAACGGCTAGGATGTCGTTCCGTGAGGGCAGCCTGATCTTTGCCAGTGTGAACCATGGGGACGGCCGACTCACCAGCATTCTTCAACGCGCCGGCAAACTGTCACAAGAGCAGGCCAATACCATTCGAAAGGAAAGGGGCAAGGCTGGTGACAAAGAGCTGGGCATGATGCTGATCAACGCGGGGTTGGTGTCTCAGGCGGATATCATAGCGAGTGTGCGGCAGCATACTCTGGAAATAGTGTATCGGCAGTTCACCTGGGGGGAGGGCGTGTTCCGCTTTGACGCCAATGTTTTGCCTCCCCCGGAGCGAATTACGGTTCCCATCAACCTCGAGGGCGTCATCATGGAGGGGAGCCGACGGCTGAAAGAGGGGGAGCGACTTCAGGATGAACTGCCAGATCTGGATACGGCGCTCAAGTTTGCCGACCGGCCGAGCGCTGGCATACGCAACATTAGCCTGGCAGTAGAAGAGTGGCGCGTGGTATCCTTTATCAACCCGCGCAACACTATCCGGCAGATTGCCAAAGCCAACAATATGAGCGATGTTCAGATTCGGCGCATCGTATACGGCATGTTGCACGCTGGGTTGGTGGAACTGATCCCGTCCGAGGGAGCCAAGCCGACCGAACCGGGTCGCCCCGAGCGCGTTGCGAGAGGCAAGGGACCCGCGCCTGTGGCACAGGCGCCAGCCGTCAAACGCTCCGTCGTCATGCGACTCATCGACCGCATTCGGCGGATCTAGCCTCCCGGCGGGAACTAGCCTGAGGCTGCAATGCCCCCAATGGCAATGGCGCCCATGCCAGCAAGGTCTACCCCTCTGGCTACACATGCGCTCGTTTTGATGACGACAAGGAGTTTCCGGGCACACAGTCCCTTCATCGCACTATGTGGTGATCAAACCGATCGCGCCTGCTTGACAGCGACGTCGCACGACGGGACGGGCGTCTCAAGCGTCAGAGAACAGGCCGGGTGACAGCCAGCAGGTAAGCGTACAATGCAAACCGTCAAGATGGTGGTAACAGGGACATTCTCGGCCGGGAAAACCGAATTCATTCGTTCGATCAGCGAGATAGATGTTGTTCAGACGGAGCGCAAGATCACCGATCCGGACGAACAGATCAAAGAGTCCACCACCGTCGCGATGGATTTTGGACGCATTACCATTGATGATGACCTCGTTCTGTACCTGTTCGGCACCCCTGGCCAACGGCGCTTTGACTTTATGTGGAAGATCCTCTCCGAAGGGATGTTGGGCTTTGTGGTGATGGTGGACAGCACTCGGGCAGAGACCTTTCAAGAGTCAAAGCGCATTCTAGACACCTTCAGGACCTATGCCCCTACCCCCTTTGTCGTGGTGGCAAACAAGCAGGACCACCCGGACGCGTGGGAGCCATCGGATCTGCGAATCGTGCTGCGCATCGACCCCGAGGTCAAGGTTCTGCCTTGCGTGGCGTTTGAGAAGGAGAGCGTCAAGACAGTGCTTTTGGAGCTACTGTATTCCATCTTGGACTCGCTAGAGGAGGAAGGGGAGAGCTCATGACACCGGTTGATCGCCAGCAAGCGTTCCGCCACATCCTGGAGCAGGTGACAGCCAACGAGGCGGTCTCGCTGGCACTGCTGGCCAGCGACGACGGCTTGTTGATGGCGGCCGTTCCAGATACGGATTTGGCTCAGACGGTGGCGGCGGTCGGGGCCACTATCCATCAGTTGGCTGCCCGGACGGCCGGAAAACGCATGGTGGACGAGATTGCTGTGCGCTTTAGTGACCGCGAACTGCTGGTCTGTCTCCCTCTCCGCTGCGGAGAGGCTGATCTGCACCTGAGCATCGTCGTGCGACCCAATCAGGCCTATCGGCGCATCGCCAACCGGGCCCTCCGCCAGATACGTGCCATCTGGACGTCGGCACGTTGACTCCGCCACCGGCGCGGACCCGCGAGAAACGGTGCGTCTTTGAGGGCGGGCTGGCCGGTAGGCGAGATCCACCGTGGCAGCAGGGATGGGGGAGTTGGCTGTTGCGCGGAGGAAGAAGCGCCGGATCAATCCCCCCCAATGCGCCCACACTGCCACGGGCTGGAACAGACATAGCCCAATGCCCTTGGCCTCCAGCGCCGGTGTCCTAGGCTTGTGGCTCCGTTCGCCGGAATGACGCTCCTGGGGTGGCTGGTCGTTCTGACGGGGGGGATGGTCGGGGCCGCCATGCTGCTCTTTAGCATTGCGTCGAGTCGCGAGGGGGAGAAGCGGGCTGCGAGGGTGGCGCTCGGGCTGGCGGTCGTGCTTCCGCTTCCGTACCTGG
>WSZX01000348.1 GCA_013139935.1 Ardenticatenales bacterium | reverse complement strand
CGCTGTTGATGAGCTGCTGCACCCGCTGAGCATGCGCTCCGACCTCGGCCATCAGCGCTTCTCGTTCCCGCTCCGCCTGTCTCCGCTCGGTCACGTCCAACGCGTACGCTATCATCTGGGCCACGTTTCCCTGCTGATCCAAAACGGGATAGCCGCATACCTGTACGATCCGCGCGTTTCCCTCCGAATCATAGTGGACGTGCTCCGCCATGGCGGGTCTCCCCGTTGCCACTACCTCAGCCAGTGGGCAAGGATGTTCAACTCCTGCACACGGTTCATTCCGGCCGTGGGTCAGGGCATAACAGGTCGCCCTTTCAGATCGCCCGTCAAAGCCGGCCGCCGAATTGGCCAGCACAATCGTACGATCGTGGACGTCAACGACATAGAACGGGTGAGTCAGCGATTCGATCACCGTCAAAATGAACTCGTGCCGCGCCCGCGCCTCCCGCTGGGCCTCCACCCGAGCGGAGACGTCGCGCGAACTGACGGTGAGCCCGATCACCTCGCCCCGCAGAATTCTCGGCGCTACGTGTGCCTCATAGTAGATCGAGCGGCCGTCCGGCGTCTCGTAGGTGAAGCTGAACCGGGCCGGCTCGCCGCTCCTCAATACCTGTTCCAGGGTCGTTTTGATCTCGGACCATCTCTCCACTGCCACCCATTCGTAGAGGCAGCTACCGATCAACTCATCGACTATGATCCCCGGCGGAGGGCGGTTCGCAAACTCGATCCTGAGCTCCCTGTCCAGCGTGGTTATGCGATCGGGGGAGTTCTCGGTCAGAGACCGCCAGCGGGCCTCGGATTCGCGCACCGTCTCCTGTGCCCGGCGGCGCTCTCTCTTCTCATCTCGCTCCCGCAGCGCCCGCTCCACCACCGGCGCCAGCCGGGAGAGACGGTCCTTCAGTACATAGTCGGTGGCCCCTGCCTTGAGGCTCTCGATGGCCAACTCCTCGCCCAGCACGCCCGAGACCAGGATGAACGGGAGGTCGAGGTCACGCTCAACGAACAGCTTGAGCGCAGTCAGCCCGTCAAAGGCCGGCAGTCTATAGTCGGCCAGGATGAGGTCGTAATCAGTCCCCGCCCGGGCCAGGCTCGCCACAAACCCGGCCTCGCTCTCTACCCGCTCCCAGCGGCACACATAGCCGGCCTTCTCCAGCGTCGCGATCGCGAGCTCCGCGTCGTCACGATTGTCCTCCAATACGAGCAGACGCAGTGGCACGGCCATCATCTATCTCCTTTCGCTGCATTCTCATCCCGAGAGAGGATTGCTTTCTGGACCATTCGATTCCGCAGCATTCCAACGTGCCGAGATCAATTCCGGAGCCACGGATTCCCGGTCACTCAGGCGCCACGTTGGTCAGCACCCAAAAGAGACCCAACCGCCTGACCACCTGGACGAATCCATCGAACGCGACCGGCTTGATCACATAAGAGTTCACACCCGGGTCACCGCTCTCCACAAGGACTCCGGCCGGCACGATCAGCGCAACCCCAACGACCGCTGCGATCCAGGTCTTCACGTTCCAGTTCCCGCGCTGAATCCGATCCGCTCCATCATGGATATCCCGCCCGTGGACATGTCAGGCTGCATCCTCGCTTGCGTCTCCCCTTCTGCCCACAGTATATCAAACATTCCGCCCGGCCGCTAGATAGGCGCCCTCGCTTTGGGCATCAAAGCGGACTACCCTGGCGCAGACGGAACGTTTGGGCAAGAGCGCCGGACCGTGACCGTGGCCCAACCCATCAAGATCGTGTACAATGCCGGTCGTGATATCCGTTTCAGATGCGGCCCGGCCGCACCTAGGAGATGATAATGAACCAACCCACAGACCTGCTGGGGCTCATTCGGGCTCCGTTCTTGATCCTGGCGCCGGCGTGCGCCCTGCTGGGCCTCGGAACGGCCGTTTGGACCACCGATAGAATCGACGCCCTCGATTTTGTACTGGCCCTCATCGGGGCAGTCTGCGCGCATATCAGCGTCAATGCGCTCAACGAGTATCATGATTTCAAGAGCGGTCTCGACCTAAAGACCGAACGCACCCCATTCAGTGGCGGAAGCGGCACCCTTCCCGCCAAGCCCGAACTCGCGAGTCTTGCACTGGGCGCGGGGCTGATCGCATTGGCCATTACCGGCCTGATCGGGCTCTACTTCCTAACCGTTCAGGGCTCTTCCATCCTCCCGCTGGGTCTCCTGGGCCTCGTCATCATCGGAGTCTATACCCAGTGGCTCACCCGCAGCCCGCTGCTGTGCCTGATCGCGCCCGGCCTGGGCTTTGGCACACTCATGGTGATGGGCACCGACCTGGTGCTCAGCGGCGGCTATTCGTGGACCGCTTTTTTCGCCTCGCTGCTTCCGTTCTTCCTGGTCAACGACCTGCTGCTGCTGAACCAGTTTCCCGACGCTCCGGCCGACCAGAGCATCGGCCGGAGCCACTACCCCATCGTCATCGGCCGGCGGAAGAGCAGCGTCCTCTATGGCGCGTTCTTGCTCCTCGCCTATCTCTCCATCGTCGCCGGCGTCTGTCTGGGGCATCTGCCGGCCGCCACCCTCCTCGGCCTGCTCACGCTCCCGATCGCCGTGCGGGCCGCGTCAGGCGCCTACCGCCAGGCGGATG
>WSZX01000400.1 GCA_013139935.1 Ardenticatenales bacterium | reverse complement strand
GCCGAGGCCGCAGGCTCGGCCGTCAGTTCAGACACGGGGCAGTCCGCCTCCACCCGGGCAGGGAGGGGGCACTAGATGAAACTGACCGGCGGTTCTTGCCATCCCCCACACCGCCCCGATTGCCGTGATGGCGAGTGCAGCCACCCCCCCAAGCCAACGGCTATGGGCTCCCCCATTCGGCCTGCAGCTCGGCGCCCGCCTGGTTTTCGGGATCCAATCTCAGTACCTCTGCCAGGGCTTGGCGCGCCTCTTCCCACTGGCCCGACAGCCAGTGGGCTTGTGCCAGCCTCAACCACGCTTCCGGTACGGTCGGAGCAGCTTCCACAGCATTCTGCGACCACTCTAGCCCCTTTTTCGGCCGATCAGCCTGCAGGTAGATATCAGCCAGAATCATGATGACGTCCACGGCGCCCGGTTCCAATTCCAGGTCTGCCTCCTCGATCATGACCGCCTGGCTCAACTCGCCCGTCGCCTGAAAGAGCGCCCAGCCGTAGTCGGCCTGATAGGGAATCACGCCCGGATCCAGGGCGGCCGCAGCGCCAAATGAGTCGGCCGCCCGGCTCCATCGGCCGAATCGCTTCTCCAGGAGCCCCAGCCGGTAGTAGCAGCCGGCCAAGATCACGGTCTCCTCCCCAAAGCTCGCTGCCATTTCCGGCACCCTGCTGTAAAAGCGAAGGGCTTCGGAGGTGCTTCCGGCCGACCGGTAGGCGTCGCCCATAAGGCAGGTCAAACGGCCGGACCCGGGCGCCACATCCAGACCCACATGGAGCAGATCCATGGCTTGGGCCAGCGATCCTTCCGCCAGCAACCATCGAGTGCGGGACACCAGGAATCGCTCTGCCTCATCATCCTGCCGGAACAACCTGATCGCCTCCGCCCTCTCGCCGGATTCGTAATAGGCCAGCGCCCGCCGGCGCAGTGTGCCCGGCAGGCTGGGAGCATCGGCCGCGGCCGCATTGACAAGAGCCAGCGCTTCCGCCAGATCTCCTTGCTCCTCGCCGAGCAGCGCAGCGTCCAGCAGATTCGCCCCTCGGTTCAGCGCCCACACCGGGGATCTCCCCACCCACGCGGCCACCAGCACGACTGTCGCAGCCAGGATCAACGGCCGCCACCCATTGCGCCGTACTCTCTCCTCCTGCACCTCCAGCACATTCGAGGCTCGCTCGCCGGACCAGGCAGCCACCAACAAACCCATCATGGCCCAGACGGCAAGCGCCGGCCACGTTCCCAATGGAACCGCATCCACCATGCCATGTGCCAGCCAGGCCACGAGTCCCAGCCACATTCCGGCCAGCACTATCCGATCGTCCGTCTGGCGCCGCCGCTGCACCGTCCAGCCTAGAGGCAAGAGAACCAGTGTCATCCAGCCAAAGGCAAACAGTCCCATCAGTCCCATGTCTACGCCGGCCTGAAGCCAGAGATTAGAGACATGGTCGAGGGATGCATCGTACGCCAGGCTGTCAAAGCCATAGTTGAGCCAGGCCAAAGGGGCAAAAGCGCCCAGACCGCTCCCCACCACCGGATAGTCTCGAATTGCGTACACGGCGTTGCGCCAGGTCTCTTCCCGCTCAAGCCAGGCCGTTGGCGGGGTCCCAGGCGGCTGTCCGATGGTGTCAAGGCTCGCCATCCAGCCACTCAAGCTACCGCTCAAGAGGCCGATCAACAGCAGAATGCACCCCACAACCGCGATGCCCAGCATCACCACGCCCAATCCACGCCGGCGCACAGCGCCCACGAGCCCCCCCACCAGCACCGTCACAACGATCGCAGTTCGAGAGCCAGTGAGCAACAGCAACAGCGCCATCAGTACCGCCAGGCAAGCACTGCTCCACGCCAACGCCTGCCAGTGGTTCATGAGTGGTTGGCGGCCTTGACGGCGGGCCAACAGGGCAAAAGAGATGACAACCGGAAGCAGCAAGGCCAATGTTCCACCCACCTCACCAGGGTCGAGGGCTCCGCTGAACGAATCCGGAGCGGCGGCAGATAGGCGCGAAAGCTGGTCCCGTATCCCCCCCATGAGACCCGATTGTCCCGACTCCCAGTCAATCCCGACCAGGGCCAACAGCACCAGAGCGGCTGCAGCCGCCGTCAGAACCATTGCCCCCATCTCAGGCCGCCGCCATCCCGGGTCACAGTTCACCAGTGCAAAGAACAGGCCCACTCCCAGCAGGAGGGTCGTGGCCCGCGGGATGCTCAATGCGGGTACCGGTGATACCCAGACGGCCGCCCCCAGAGCCATCAACAGCAGCAGCAGTGGCGTGTTCAGGGGTGTGTTGATGGAGAGCGGCCGGCCGGCAATCGACCTGAGCAGCCACAAGAGGGGCAGGGCAACCAGTGCGCCAATCGTCAAGGACTGGGACGCCTCTGGAAAAAGCAGCCACGGCGCCATGAGCAGCACGGCCAGCGGTTCATGCCTTGCCACCCAGTTGGCCCCCTGACGTGCCTGCGTCCTCATCTCAAACCGCCCCCCAGCCTGGCAGAAACCTTCGACTCATGGTGAGATTCCGTCCCAATAATCCCACGAGAGTGAGGCATTGCTGTGGGAAGAGAAAACCCACCCATCGTTTCGGTCATTGGCAGGTCAGTCGCAGACAAGACCACCTTCCTCACTCTGCTGATAGCTGAACTGAAAGCGCGGCGCAATCGACTTGCGATCATCAAACACCACAATCGCAGAGGCATCGAGATTGATCAGCATGGCAAAGACACCTGGCGTCACTTTCAGGCCGGCGCCGATGCAGTTATTATCACAACACCTGTCGCAGGACCTGACGCCTGACGAGGCAGTCGGCTATCTCCCGCACCCGGTTGACCTCGTCATCACCGAGGGCTACAAACGGGCGGGATAGCAGGCGATCGAGGTTCTGCGAGCGGCGCGCAGCAGAGAACTCGCGGGTGATCCGGCAAGGCTAGTCGCCCTGGTGACCGATCTGCGGTTCTCCCTGGCTGTTCCCCATTCCTCGCTGGATGACGCGGCCGGCGCTGCCGATTTCCTGGAGCGCCGATTCCACCTCACTCGGCCTGGGGAGGGAGTTCAACCACGGGAGGAGCAGTGACAGAGTCTGTGCGTCCGCCACAGTCCTTGCTCCGCCCAGCTTCAAAAGCACACGCCTCGGTGCAATAGATCCTGGCGCCGCGCTGCACCGGTTCACCCTCTACGATATCGCTGCAATTGTCACATCTCAGTTCAGCCATGTTGGCACCTCGTCTTGATTCAGGCACCGGACGGATCGGCCATCACAATCAGTAGATACCGTCCGTTCCCGATTCTTGCCGCAGCAACCTCCCCACTCTGCAGGGCAGAGCGGGGAGGTTGCCAAAAGCCAACGCCAACTAGCACTTGTTAAGAAATGACTTCCCGTTCTGGATGGTGAATCAGGTGCACTCCGCGGCCACAAGAATGCCAAGTTGTTGTTGAACAAGTACTAGACGACGAGCGCGGGCCGCTTGATAGCCGCGTGAGCGGCCGCCAGGCGAGCAATCGGCACGCGGAACGGCGAGCAACTCACATAGTTGAGCCCGGCCATGTGACAGAACTCGACCGAATCTGGCTCGCCGCCATGCTCGCCGCAGATACCGACCTCGAGATCGGGCCGGGTGCGCCGGCCGAGTTTCACGCCCATTGCCACCAGCTTACCAACGCCCTCCCGATCGAGGATCTGGAATGGGTTTTCGGGCAGGATGCCCTGCTCCACGTACTGTAGCAGGAACTTGGCTTCGGCGTCATCGCGAGAGTAACCAAAGGTCATCTGGGTCAGATCATTGGTGCCGTACGAGAAGAACTGGGCAACCTCAGCCACCTGATCAGCGGTCAGGGCCGCCCGGGGTATCTCGATCATGGTGCCGAATTTGTAGTCAATCTCGATCCCCTTGTCCTGCATGACTCTCACGGCCGCCTTTTCCAGCTTGGGTTGAACGGCATTCAGTTCATTGACGTGTCCGGTCAACGGGATCATGATCTCGGGATGCACGTCGATCCCTTTCAGGGCCTGGTTGCACGCCGCCTCAAAGATCGCGGTCACCTGCATCTCAATGAGTCCCGGCAGAATGATGCCCAATCGTATCCCGCGCAAGCCCATCATCGGGTTGGATTCGCGCATTCCCTCAACCTCAGCGAGCATCTTTTCCTTGGCCGACAGTGTATCGGAGAGCAGTGTCCGGCCGGCATCGGTGCCCACCCGATTCACGTCCATCCTCAGTTGAGTCACATCCACCAGCAGATCCTCGAAACTGGGCAGGAATTCGTGCAGGGGCGGATCGATCAGTCGAATGATAACCGGCAAGCCGTCCATCGCCTCAAAGACGCCCTCAAAGTCGGCTCGCTGAAAGGGGAGCAACTCATCTAGCGCCGCCTGGCTCTCTGTTTCCTCCTTGGCAAGGATCATCCGCTGGACGATAGGCAGCCGCTCATCCTCAAAGAACATGTGCTCGGTCCGGCAGAGACCAATCCCCTTGGCGCCAAAGGTGCGGGCACGCCGGGCATCCTGTGGATAGTCCGCATTCGCCCAGACCTGGAGCCCTCGGGTCGGCGAACCCGCTGGCAGATCCCGGACTCCTTCCTGGTTGGCAATTTCGTCGGCCCACTCTAGCAAGATGATAAGATCACCCTGCTCCTCAAATCGGGGATGGACGGTGGGAATCTTGCCACTGAACACCTCACCGGTTGTCCCATCCACAGAGACAACGTCACCTTCCCGGAGCAACGTGCCCGAGGCCATCACCGAACGATCATCCAGGTCAATGATCAATTCATCGCACCCTACCACGGCCGGGATGCCAAACTGGCGGGCGACCACGGCGGCATGACTGGTCGCGCCACCACGGCTGGTGAGGATTCCCTTGGCTGCCAGCATCCCGTGTACATCGTCCGGTCTGGTTTCCGGCCGAATCATGATCACATCCTGGCCTTCTTCTCTCGCCATCCGTTCGGCCGTATCGGCGTCAAAGTAGAGCCGGCCCACGGCCGCGCCGGGGGAGGCGTTGACCCCCTTGGCCAGGACAGGCTTGGTGGCCTTGACCACTGGATCAAACTGGGGGTGCAACAGCGCGTCCACCTGTTCCGGCGTCACCCGCAATAGGGCCTCTTCCCTGCTGATCAACCCCTCATCAGCCATGTCTACTGCCAACTTGACGGCCGACTTGGCGGTGCGTTTGCCGCCTCGCGTCTGGAGCATCCACAACTTGCCCTGCTCGACGGTGAACTCGACATCCTGCATGTCCTTGTAGTGCTCTTCCAGTCTGGCGCAGATATCCACAAACTCTGAAAACGCCTTGGGGAGATCCTGCTCCAGTTCCGCGATTGGCTTGGTGTTGCGGATACCAGCAACCACATCTTCGCCCTGCGCATTCATCAAATAATCCCCATAGAGGACCTTCTCGCCATTCGCCGGGTCGCGGGTGAACGCGACCCCGGTGCCAGAGGTTTCGCCCATGTTACCAAAAACCATGGTGACGATGTTGACCGCCGTGCCCAGATCGTGATCGATTCCGGCCGCATTCCGGTAGTCGATGGCTCTCTTGCCATTCCAGCTCTTGAACACCGCCTCCGTCGACATCCTTAGCTGGACATAGGGATCCTGCGGGAAATCAATCCCCGTCTCTTCTTTGATGATCTCCTCATAGCGTGCGGCTATCGCCTTCCAGTCAGAGGCCGTCAGCTCAGTGTCATCGGTGATCCCATTAGCTGATTTGGTCTCTTCAATCACGTGCTCAAAAGGCTCAACGGGGACCCCAAGCACCACAGAGCCGAACATCTGGATCAAGCGGCGGTAGGCATCATAGACAAAGCGCTCATCGCCGGTGAGCTCTACCATTCCCTTGGCTGTTTCATCGTTCAAGCCGATATTGAGGACTGTGTCCATCATGCCAGGCATGGAGAACTTGGCCCCGGAGCGACAGGAAACCAACAGTGGGTTGGTAGGAGCGCCGAATTCCCTGCCGGACCGCTCTTCCACCTCTCTCATCGCCGCTAGTTCTTGCTCCCACATCCCGGCCGGGAACTGCTCCCCGGCGGCCAAATAGGCGTTGCACGCTTCAGTGGTGACGATGAAGCCGGGGGGCACAGGCACCCCGATGCGAGTCATCTCACCCAGGTTGGCGCCCTTTCCGCCCAACAGGCCGCGAACGGCTTCCCAATCACCGTCGACGTGATCCTCGGCCGCGTCTACCTCATGAAAAGCATAAACCCATTTCTCAACTGTCATTCTTCCTCCAGCTATCTCGCTCGTACTCGTCAAAAGCACACCGCACGTCTTACATCATCATTGTCCAGGTGGCAACTGTACCGCATATCGCCCATTTTGTGAAGGCCTGCTCACTGTCGGTGTCGGAAAGCCGACAGAACGACGCTCGCTTGACAGTTCCGCGCTGCCAAAGGAACGGCATCTCTGACGCCTTGCCACACCCTCGTTTGGTTGTTCCGACAGGGGTCGGCCGTCCTCCTCCCAAGAGCTTGGCTTTCATGACGGAAAGCGCAAAGGGCGACAGATCTTGCGGGTTGGGTTCGGACTGATTCAATGGAAAGAATACCCCTCCATGCTGAGGAGCTTTTCCTTCAAGTGCGGCCGTTGAAAGCCGCCCAAGCTGCCATCCGAGCGGATACAACGGTGACAGGGCACAACCAAGGGGAATGGGTTACGAGCCAGCGCATTGCCCACCGCTCTGGCGCCCCCCGGCTTGCCGAGTTCGGCCGCCACCCAACGATAGGTCCGGACCTCCCCATAGGGAATCGCGAATGTCACGCGCAAGACCTCCTGTTGAAACGGGGAGCAACTGGCCAAGTCAAGGCATTCGAGTGAAAAACGGACGGGCTCACCAGTCAGATAGGCCTGAAGGCGTCCCACCACATCGGTGATCAGTGACCGATGCGGACCCACCAGAGATGGCGATAACAAAGCCAACTCGGCCTCAAGCCCAGAGGAATCGGCGGTAGGGAGAAAGATGCGGCGGATACGAACTCGGTAGACGAGCGCCGCACGGCCGAATGAGGTGTCAAAGGTTATACCGTTCATCTGATTCGACACGAAAAAAGGCGGGCTTTACCCGCCTTTTCTTCGATCGAGCCGCGTGATTCACGCCTCGCCTGTGTCCGGTTCGACCGCAGGTTCTTCCTTTTCGATCTTCTCGACGATCTTGCGCCCTTCTTCGATCTTGGCCTTCTGCTCCTGCAGAACCACCTTGCCCTGCTCCTTGGCTTCGGTGATCAATTCGTCCGCCCTTTTGCGCGCCTCGCCCAAGGTTTCCTGTGCCCGGGCCTGCAACTCGATACCCTGCTGCTGAATCTGGGCGCGTGTCTCTTCGCCCGACTGGGGCGCAAGCAAAAGGGCCGCCGCGGCGCCTGCCAGGCCTCCAACGACAAAACCTGCCATGAATGCACCCAAGGGGTCATTATCACTCATCGTTCGCCTCCTCTAGTTGATTGTTGACTAACCTCTTGCCGCTGCTCCTCCGATTCTCCGCCACGCCCCCCAGGAGCCAGACCACGCAGGGCTCCCACCAGCCTTGCGGCGCCGCTCATATAGCCGGAGGCTTTGATGATGGGGGACACCATGCGCTCGCTGACAAAGCTGGCTGTCCCACGGACTGTGCTGACCGTGTCGGCCGTGTTCAAAAGGATCGGCTTGATCTCGAACTCGAGCATATTGGCCAGGCGAGCAACCTGCACAATAAGCACCAAGAGCCCCAAGCCAATGAGCCCGGATTCGGCTGCCAGTGCAATGATGGCCATGTCACGGACGGTTTCCGTGTGCGCAGGGTTTCTGACGGCCATTATGACCAAGCCCACTATGACCACCACCGCGATGATGACCAAAGCGACGGCAATCAAGACGTATTTGGGTGAAATCAGCGGTTTTGCCTGATCAGGAACTGCGGCATCGGCCGTTCGCTTTTCGCTGGTCAAGACGGGGGGATCAGACATGGACTCTCCTCTGGAAGCATTATAGCATGTTTGGATCGAGTGTCAAAGCCATTTCTTGCGTGTAACACCCGGTGTGTTGCGGTCCCGGACCAGCCAGCGGGTGAGAAATAGAGCCAGCCAGGCCCCCAGGCTGGCCGCAAAGGCGTGTACCGGTCCGATGTCCAACACGGTCAGGTCAAGAGTGGCACCGGTCCACTGACCCAGAGCAAAACCCATCCAGGCAGCGAGCAGGTACAAGAGCAGCTTGCGGACTGGCCCGCCAAAGAGCAGGTGAAAGCCTGCTCCATAGGCAGTGGCAAGCAAGAGAGACAAGAGAACTCCAGGAGATAGGGTCAGATGGTTCATGCGACTGCCTCCAGGGGCGAGATGGTCCCTCCGCCCAAGCAAACCTCGCCCCAATAAAAGACTGCCGCCTGACCCGGTGCGACATCGGATAGAGCAGATGCAAAACGCACCGTGGCCCGCCCTCCCGGGCCAGGCGTCACGGTGGCGGGCTGGGGTCGCGCGTGATAGCGAATCCTCACTTCTACCTCAATCGGGCGTCCACCGGCCGGCGGCCGGCCGGCGACCCACTCGGTGTTTTTCGTCACTAGCTGACGGCGCCGGGCCGCGTCTTTCGGCCCCACAAGAATCGCGTTGCGCGCCCGATCGATTCCCGCCACGTAGAGCGGTTGAGGGGCACTGATACCAAGCCCCCTGCGTTGCCCGATGGTATAGGCGTTAAGCCCGCGGTGTTCACCTAATCTCCGCCCTTCCAGGTCCTCGATTGGACCCGGCCGTACCGCCTCGGGCGCATGCTGGCGAAGGAAACGCCGGTAGTCGCCGTCAGCCAGAAAGCAGAGGTCCTGGCTGTCAGCCTTGGCAGCCACCGGTAGTCCCCATTCGTGGGCAAGATCCCGGATCTGAGTTTTAGGGTACCCCCCCACGGGAAAGAGCAGATGCGCCAGGTGAAACTGGTTCAGCATGTATAGCACGTACGATTGGTCTTTCGCTTCGTCCACGCCCCGCAGCAACTGGTAGCCACCATCGACCTGCTCTACACGGACATAATGGCCAGTAGCGAGGTATTGCGCCCCAATCGTTTTGGCATGTTCGAGCAGAAAACCAAACCGAATCCACCGGTTGCAGACGACACAAGGATTGGGAGTGAGTCCGGCCGAATAGGTATCGATGAAATCCTGCACAACCGTGCTGCGGAACAGTAGCACCGCATCCAGGGTGTCGAACGGGATTCCGAGAATATCAGCTACCCGCTGGGCGTCCGCCACCTGCTCCGGCGTGCAGCAGCGGTTCGCAGCCTGACTACCCGGGCAGCCCTCGAGACAGCCGGCCGGTTCGCTCCACAGCCGCAACATCAATCCATGCACGTGATGCCCAGCCCTGACCAGCAGGGCAGCCGCAACAGAGCTATCGACTCCGCCGCTCATCGCCACCACGACACGCTTGGCACCCGCATCACCCATGGCATAGGATTCTACCTCACCTGGAACGAGAAGGCCACCGGACCTACTGAGAGTGTGGAAAAGCAAGCGAGGCACCGTCCCCTCTGCAGTTCCGCTGCTGCACAAGGAAAGCTGGCAGGGGTGGCGAAGGGGGCGCAAAGCGCCCCCTTCGCCACCCCTGCCTCTCTTGCGCGTCGCCGCAGCCCCTTTTTGAACACCCACCCTACGGACCTTCGGACATGAATTCGGACAAAACGAGTGTTGTCAGCATGGACGGAATCGTGCATGCATGAGAGTACCCACCTCTCCGTGCCGCACATTGGAGCTTCGGCCGGAAAGAGCTGGCGCAACCCCAGAGACATGGATGCTCACAGCCCTCCGGCACAGTGAATCGATGCCGGGTGCCAAGTTTCCCCGGCCACGCTGCATCGGAGAGAGTTGCCGCGGGACACGGTGCCAAGAGTCAGGCGTCGTCCCCGCCAGATGAGTGCCGCGCACACAACCCGGCCGAGGAACCGGTAGCCAGTGTGCAGCAACCCCGCAGCGGCAACCCGGCCTCTTTTGGATGCAGGCGAGTGAATGCCGGAGACGATGGTTCACGGCACTCTGCGGAAACCACCCTGGTGCGGGCGGGGGAGAGCGCCGCTTCCCTGCGGGCATCCAAGATGTTGGGAGACGCCGTGCAGCAGCAGGGCAGATCAGGCCATTCGAAAGACACACACTCAAAGCGTGGCACGCTGCACCTTGGGGAAGGTGCGGCCGCAGAACCAGCACCACTCAGGAGGGCAGGCGCTCCTCGTTCGACGCCTGTCGCACGCTGTCGGTGGCAATCGGGAGAACCACTCGGAAGGTCGTGCCCTCATCCGGCCGGCTGGTCACTGTCACACTGCCCCCAAGTCCTTCGATCGTCTCCTTGACCAGTGCCAGCCCCAGGCCCGTGCCGCCAATTCCGCGCTCGACCGCTTCTTCTGTCCGATAGAACCTTTCGAACAGGTGGGGGATGGATTCCGGGGCAATACCGATGCCCTCATCGGCAACGTCGACCTGCACCTGCTTCCCGCTTTGCCTGGCGCTGAGCCGTATCTCGCCGCGGGAAGTGAACTTGATAGCATTGTCCAGCAGGTTTCCAAAGACCAATTGAAGTGCTTCTCGGCTCGCAGTCACGGCTGGCAGGTCGGCCGGTAGATCGGCCCTTATGACGAGTTGCTTCTGCTGAGCGAGCTTTTGGTAAGAGACCAGCATCTCGTTGAGCAGCGCGTGCAACTGGATGCTTTCCCGCCCAGGATAGGCAAGCATGGCCTCCATGCGTGAGAGGTCGAGGATCTTTCGTACCAGTTTCTGAATCTGATTGCTCTGCTGCGCCACGATGTCCAGGTAGCGAGCCTCGCGCTCGGGGTCGTCCTTGGCTCTGCCAGCGCGAAGCAGCCTGGCATACAGCAGAATAGTAGCCAACGGCGTGCGAACTTCGTGGGTGATATTGGCGACAAAGTCGTCCTTCATTCGCTCCAGTTCGCGAATCTGGCCAATGTCGCTAAAGACGACAACTATCTCGGAGGTCTCGCCATCATCATCCAACGTCGCCGCTCCGCTGACGAGCACCGGCACACGCCGCCCGTCGGGACGAATGATGTCGCAGGAACCATGAAAAGAGTCCTGCTGCTTTTCCACGGTTCTCATTTGGGCCAGCAGGCTGCCCAGAATGTCCGGATCTGTTCGGATCGCCTCACAGCAACACCGGCCAGCCAGACTTCTGTCCTCTACGCCCACCATGGTCTGTAACGCCAGATTCGCGGCCGTGATTCGACCTCCCAGGGTCACTGTTAGCAGCCCCTCGGTCATGTTGGCGAAAATCGCATCCATGCGCCGCTTGTCCGCCAGCACATCGGAGTGAAGACTCGCTTTCTCAATAGCAATGACAACAAAAGCCCCCAACGCGGATAGCAGGCGCTCGTCGGCGTCGGTAAAGGCACCGCTCCGCTTGTTCATCGCTTCCAGTATACCGATCACCTTGCCCTCTACGACAAGCGGCACACACAAGATTGAGCGGGTGACAAACCCGCTGGCAGCATCCACGTCTTGATGGAATCGAGGGTCAGCATAGGCATCAGGTAGGTTCACGGCGCGGCCGGTCTTGGCCACCCACCCGCCCACGCCCTGACCCAGCTTGAGGCGCACAGGAGGCATGGAGGTAAACCGTGGCCCCATGAGCGCCTTTTCCAGAATGACCTC